>JALYOY010000164.1 GCA_030856655.1 Pseudomonadota bacterium
TATTTCATGAGCCGCGCGAGTACGTTACTGCATGATGAGGATGCCGCCTTGAGTGGTATTCTCCTCATCATACGTCTCAACGATCTGGCAAAAATCAACCGGAAATTTGATCGTACCGTGACGAACGACCTGCTGAGTCAGGTAGGAGTCCTCATCGACAAAATTGCGGGCGAGACTTCGGATCGCCTCGCTGCCCGTCTGAACGGGTCGGATTTTGCGCTTATCATCCCCGACGTTGATGACGCCAGCGAATTTGCGTGTCAGCTCACCACGGAAGTTACGGCCCTGTTACCGCAATCAGGCGATGAAGTTACCGGTTTCTGCCACATCGGCGCTATCCGTTATCAGCGTGGAGATAAGCTGGATGAACTCCTCGCAAAGGCTGACGCTGCGCTGGCGGCTGCTAAGGAACTTGGAACCGATGCCTGGCATGCCGTTGCCATGCAATCCGATCCTGCTATTGATACCAATGCCCGTAGCTGGCGCAATAACTTTACCGATGCTGTTAGCGAAGGCCGGCTCAAACTGGTGCTTTTCCCTGTGATTGATCGCACCGGTGCCCCGCTTCATCAAGAAGCCGTTGTCCGACTTCAAGCCCAGCGCGACGGTGATTGGCTGGCAGCAGGCGATTTCATCGCCAAAGCTGCTCGTCTCAACCTCACCAGTTCCCTTGACCTAAGTGTCATCCGTCTCGCCATCGAGCTTGTACGTTCACAATCAGGCGAACTCGCCGTGAACCTATCGGCTGAAACCATGGCCGACAGGGATTGCCGAGATAGCCTCGCACAATTGCTGCGCCAGAACCCCGAACTATGCAGACGGCTTTGGATTGAAGTGCCGGAATTCGGAGCTTTTCACAAATTTGAGGCATTTCGCGACTTTTGCCATACGTTCAAGGAACTCGGCTGCCGCACCGGCCTGGAACACTTTGGCCACCACTTTGGCGAAATCCAGAAGCTTACCGATCTCGGCCTCGACTACCTTAAAGTAGACGCAAGTTTCGTGTATGGCATCGATCAAAACAAAGGTCAGCAGAAGTTCCTTAAGGGCTTATGCGGCTTGGCTCATAGCGTTGGCATCATGGTCATTGCCATCGGTGTACAAACCGAACATGAGCAAAAAACATTAATAAAGCTGGGCTTTGATGGCGTAACGGGACCTGCGGTAAAGTAATTCATTGCCTTATTCAAACACTGCCTTAATCGTCTGGGATCTTGCAATACTCAAATATATTATCTATAACTTTCCTACGGTTCGACATTTTTCAAATAGTTACAAAGGATAGATCATGGCTCCCACCCATACATGGAATTTCTTCCGCGCAGGCGGTTTCGATCAAGTGCGAATCGATAATGGCGCAGATTTGCTGGCTTTAAAGGAGCTTGATCAAAAATTATGGGTAGCGCTGAGTTGTCCGACACGCGGCATAGAGTTCGACAATAAAACACTCGATTTAATTGACCATGATGCAGATGCTCATGTGCATGCAAATGAAGTGCTGGCGGCTATCGCTTGGGCGGGCGGTTTGCTTGAAAACGCCGATTTGTTGGTCAAGGGTTCCAGCCGCGTCGCTTTGGCGGATATAAATGATAGCAGTGAAGAGGGACGGAAGATCCTTGTTTCGGCGCGGTATATCTTGAAAAGCCTGGGCAAAGCCGATGCGACAGAGATTTCTCTGACGGATATGGCTGACATCGAAAAGTTCGTTGCGGGTCTGGAGTTCAATGGGGATGGCGTAATTCATGTCAGCCAAATTGCAGAGGCAAGCTTGCGCACCTCTGTTGAAGACATTATCAAGTATCGCGGTTCGGTAGCGGATATGAGTGGGGAAGCAGGCATCAATCAGGAAATCAGTGATACGTTTTTTGCCGAAGTTTCCGGCTATGCGAACTGGCAAGCCACCGGCGATGGTGATGCAAGTATTCAATTTCTAGGCGAGAAAACGCAAGCGGCCGCTGACGCCTTCCACGCTATTAAAGACAAGGTCAGCGATTACTTCACGCGCTGTCAACTGGCTGCGTATGATGCACGTGCAGCGCTACCGTTAAGTCGTTCCGTGGAGGATTATCAGCATATCGCCGCACAAACGCTATCGGCGCAGAATATCGACATAGCGAATTTTCCGCTGGCAACAGTGGAGCCAAACAAGTCCCTCCCACTGATCTCCGGAATTAATCCCGCTTGGCAAAAACAGGTCGATGCACTGCGTGAGCACGCTATTTTGCCGCTATTCGGCAAAAAGGAAGCTCTGGTCGCTTCCGAATGGACAGCGCTTTGTGCCAGATTTGCGGCGTTTGACGCATGGCAAGCCATTAAACCAGCCTGCTCCGCAGAACAGCTTGGTAAGGCACGCTTGCGCGAGATTCTTGGCAGCAATCATAAAGGAGCAATCGATAATCTGATTAGCCAGGATAAGGCAGTGGAAAGCGAGGTAAAGGCAATCCGCTCGGTGGAAAGACTCTTGCGCTATAACCGCGATTTATTCAGCCTGGTAAATAACTTCGTATCGTTCCGTAGCTTCTACACCGGGAGGGATAAAGCGATATTCCAGCTGGGCACACTGTACCTGGATGGGCGCAGTTGCGAACTGTGCATCAAGGTCGAGGATATAGGCAAACACGCGGAGTTCGCCAATACGAGTGGCTTGTATCTGGCATATTGTGATTGTATACGCAATGGCGGAGCGGAAAAAATGAGTATTGCCGCCGCATTTACCGCCGGAGATTCGGACTTTCTCATGGTGGGCCGGAACGGTATTTTCTATGACAGAAAAGGCCAGGATTGGGATGCCACCATCGTACGCATCCTCGACCATCCGATCAGCATTCGCCAAGCATTTTGGTCGCCATACAAAAAACTGATCAAATTTATTAACGAACAGTTGCAAAAATTGGCTGCGTCGAAAGCCGCGGCGGCGGATCAGAAGCTGATCAAGGCAGTCGTGGAGAGTAGCGCACCCGTAGCGGCTGGTACAACCTCGCCACCGCCCAAGCCGCCTTTTGATGTGGGCAAGTTCGCCGGCATTTTTGCGGCAATAGGTTTGGCGCTGGGCGCCATCGGCGGCATCCTTGCTTCACTTGTCGGAGGGTTATTGGGATTAAAGCTCTGGCAGATACCTTTGGCGATACTCGGCCTGATGTTGCTGATTTCCGGTCCGGCTATGATAGTTGCCTGGTTCAAATTAAAGAAACGCAACCTCGGCCCGGTATTGGATGCGAATGGCTGGGCCATCAACGCACGAGCGCGTATCAATATCTCATTTGGCACTTCCTTGACCAAGCTCGCTTATTTGCCCGAGGGCTCACATCGCTCGCTGGTCGATCCCTTTGCGGATAAAAAAACAGTGTGGCCATATTATGTGTTGATTGCGGGAATCTTTGTTGCTTTAATCGGCTTATGGTATATGGGCTTTTTTGAATTCCTCCAACCCAATAGTTGGGCCTGACGAAAATCCACCGCGCGGCTCAGGCTTTCAATAGTGAATTTTCACCTTTACCGGAGAATAACCAATGAATATCGATGAACTCAAATCAGTGGCAAGAGCCATCGTTGTGAAACAGAAGGGTATTCTGGCGGCGGATGAAAGTAACCCTACGATCAAGAAACGTTTTGATTCGATCAAGCTTGAGTCAACCGAAGAAAATCGCCGGCGATACCGCGAATTGCTTTTTACTACCGATGGCATAGAACGCTACATCAGCGGCGTCATCCTTTTCGATGAAACATTGCGCCAGAGCTCCCACGACGGCACCTCCTTCGCCAAATTGCTATCGAACCGCGGAATAATTCCCGGCATCAAAGTAGATAAAGGCGCAAAAGCGCTGGCGCTTTATCCTGCTGACAAGGTCACCGAGGGCTTGGACGGCCTGCGCGGAAGACTTGCGGAGTACAAACAACTGGGTGCGAAATTCGCCAAGTGGCGGGCAGTCATTCCAATTGACGAGCACGATGTGCCGTCGGCGTATGCTATGCGCGCGAATGCTCACGGGCTGGCGCGTTACGCCGCGCTTTGCCAGGAAGCGGACCTTGTGCCGATCGTGGAACCGGAGGTGCTTATGGACGGTATCCATGGTATCGATCGCTGTGAAGCGGTTACATCGCAAATGCTTGGGAATTTGTTTGCGGAGCTTCAGGCGCACCGCGTGGTATACGAGGGTATTTTGCTCAAGCCAAATATGGTAATCGCGGGCATGAAGTGCACGAATCAGGCGAGCGTGCAACAAGTTGCCGAAGCGTCGATTCGCTGTTTACGCCGCTATGTGCCGGCGGCGGTTCCGGGGATCGTATTCCTATCGGGCGGCCAAAGCGCGGAGGACGCTACCGACCACCTGAACGCCATGAACGCCATGGGGCCGCATCCTTGGGAGCTCAGTTTCTCTTACGGACGGGCGCTCCAGGCCCCGGTTCTTGCCGCCTGGGAGGGAAAGGAAGGCAATATGGCCTCGGCACAGAGAGCGTTCCTTAAGCGTTGTCAATTGAACGGATTGGCCCGCGAGGGAAATTATTCTCGCATAATGGAAGCAGCTAACGAATAACTGGGTTCTCTAAATCCCAGGTTCCTTGGGGCAAGATTATCCCTTCTATAAATGAATTTTTTTATTCGATTTTTCCAAAATCAGGATGGGCGGGACTCCAGCGATTGATTACATCCATCGAGCCAATAACCTCGCACCAAGTTCTTTTAAGCGCACGCCAATTGAACGCTGCCGCCATTTTTCCAGCGTGATAAGTTGGGAAGATTCGATATCTTTATCGAAGACAGCTTTCATTTGCGTGCCAAACTCTTGCCCAAGAATAACCGCATTGATTTCCTGGTTGTACTGAAAGCTGAGCCAGTCAAGATTGGTCGAACCTATCGTAGACCAGACGCCGTCAATGAGCGCGGTTTTAGCGTGCAATAAAGCGTCTTCTCGCTTGTAAATCTTCACTCCGGCACTCAACAGTTCGTCGTAGTAGGAGTGCGACGCATAAAAAATCAGATTCGAATCCGTTTTGTCGGGTAACAGCAATCGCACGTCAACACCGCGCTGGGCCGCGCCCTTCAATGCAGCCAATAACCTCGGATCAGGCACAAAATATGCCGCTGTAATGTATGCATAGGTTTCAGCACTATTGATGGCGGATAGCAGTGTAACGTAGATCGAGCTGTACGATTCATCGGGTGAGCTGCCGATGGCACGTACCATTTCATTACCTTTATTGCCTATTTCCGGAAAAAAAGATTTCAATGCTGGCGGCTCGCCCTTCTGTTTTTCCCACGTCGCTAGAAACAATTTCTGGAATTCTCTGACTACGGGTCCTTCAATACGCAGATGAGTATCGCGCCACGGTTGCGTATCCTTTGTGCGTGGTTTTGAGCTGAATGACCCGCTGGAATATACGCTGCTAATGTTTACGCCGCCTACAAATGCGATCTGGCCATCAACCACGAGTAGCTTGCGATGATCGCGGCCAACCTCCCACTTCTTGCGATGTATCAATGGATTGATAGGATTGTATTCCAGCACTTTGACGCCGCTGTCCGTCAAAGACTTGAAGAATTCTTCAGGTGTATCGCCTGATCCTAAACTGTCGTAAATGAAATTTACCTGCACACTTTTTTTTTGCTTTTCAATCAGCGCGGCTGCGAAGCGGCGACCAACCTCGTCGTCTTCGATACTATAGGTTTCCATGTTGATATTATTTTTTGCGTCCTGTATTGCCGCATACATTGATTTATAGGTGGTGGGGCCATCAAGTAGCAGCGTCACCTTGTTGCCTGTCATTAGCGGGCTTCCGGAGATCTCCTCTACCTGGGCAAGATGTCTTGTAAAGATATTTGTTTTCGAGCTGCCATTTTTGAGTTTGGCGAAAACTGTTTTGCTTTCCTGAATGGAAAGTGCGCCGCGCGCGCTTTCGACTTGCACAGGATGGTTTGTACGTGCGATTTTATCTGGGATTGGCAGGGAACCGCAACCGGCCAGCAGCGTTACGCCCAAGGTCACTGCACATTTCGGAGTTATCATGAATTAAGCTTTTCGGTTTGTGATATCACTGGCTAGGTTGGGCGACACTAGCGACTTTTACCATATGAGCATTTGAGAATTAACGTCCCGGTTATTCATGCGGAATTAAGTCTGGGATAATACAAAACCTTGAAAGCAAAAATCGTTCCATTATTTATCAGTCAAATAGTTATCACTATGAACCACGGCCAAGTGTGAAGTTTTTCGACATGGCTCAACTGTTGATATGAACTTTGGGTAGCGTTTCATTTGCCGCCGCCTAGGCTGGGCCATGATAGAACAGCAAAGCGGCTGGCGTGCTAAACACAAGCAATAGATGGCGTGGAGCCTTCCAAACACCACCGGGCTGGATAGGGAACCCGAAGTTTTGGTCGAGCGTGGGATGAGAAGATGAGAAACAGCTGCGATTTGCGCCAAGGATTCCGTCAAAAATAAGAAGGTCCCTTGATCGGGCAACACATCATGTCAGCATGCTTTTCAACGTCTCCAGGGTATCGGCTTCATCGATTTTTTTGTCATCCCGGATACGAAGCATTCGTGGGAAACGCACGGCGATACCAGCCTTGTGGCGTGTCGACCTTGCAATCCCCTCAAAACCAATTTCAAAAACCATGGTCGGGATTACGCTGCGAACCGGGCCGAATTTTTCGACGGTTGTTTTGCGTATGACTGCATCGACGTTGGCGATTTCACGGTCAGTAAGACCGGAGTATGCCTTCGCGAAGGGCACCAGTTTGCGTTCTGTACCACCTTTCGCACTGTCCCATACTGCAAAGGTGTAATCAGTGTAAAGTGAGGCCCGGCGGCCATGCCCGCTCTGTGCATAGACCAGTACCGCGTCCACCGTATACGGATCTATTTTCCATTTCCACCAAATACCGCTTTCCTTGGTACGGCCTGTTCCGTATTGT
>JALYOY010000194.1 GCA_030856655.1 Pseudomonadota bacterium
TACTGGCGGCAACGACCCGGGCGTGCGAAGCGTTATGGGGTTTTCTCGATGGAATCTACGAGAATTATTGCTCAAACCTTGCCGACGAGGACAAGGCCGAAGTTATTGTTCACTGAGTGTGCACTGAGTGTGTATTGGCAGCGGAAGAATTCATAGTAGAAACTTTTCCGGTCTTGCATGAGCTGTTTAGCCCGAGGTTTGCAACGCGCTTAACAGCTCTGTTTCCAGGTGGATCACAGTTCTCGTTTCATTCAGTATTTTTCCAGTGACCAGGAAAGTGTCTTCCGCACGTTCGCCCAGGGTATTGATTCTGGCGCTGTGAACATTTACTCCGAAACCCACCAGCACCTGTGCGATGCGCGACAGCAGCCCCGGCTGGTCACCGGCAACAATAGACAGAACATGGTATGCACCTCTTTCATCAGGTTCGATATCGACCTCCGGTGTAATCGGAAAATGCTTGAGATGCCGGCTCAACCGCCCTTGCAGCGGGGGCTTTAAGGGAACTTGCTGTTCCAATTGCCGTGCGAGTTCATGCTCCACAACACTGATCGCGTCGCGGTGGTGCTCGGCGGCATTGAAGGGGTCCAGTACCAGGAAGTTATCGAGGGCATAGCCGTCGCCGGTAGTATGGATTTTGGCCTCAACGATATTGTAATCCATGCCGTCAAAGAAGCCGCAAATACGCGCGAACAAATCCTTTTGATCAGGAGCGTAGACCAACACCTGAATGCCTGCTCCAGTCGGCGCGATACGCGCTTTTACCACTGGCGTAGGTGATTTTATCCGATGGCTCAAATGACGCGTATGCCAAACGATTTCCTGTGGCTCATGCAGTAGCAGATAAGCGGAATCGAGTGCCGACCAGAGCCGTTCGGGAGCGTTGGCGGAAATGCCGGCGCATTGCAGCAATTCCAGGGCTTTGTTTCTGCGGCTTTTTAGCGTATCGTCCGTGTGCATCGACTCGCCGCATAGATGCCGCCGCGTTGCCCAGAACAAATCTTCCAGCAGTTTTCCCTTCCACGCATTCCATACTCTTGGGCTGGTGCCGCGAATATCCGCCACCGTGACCAGGTAAAGCGCGATGAGACGGCGCTCGTTCCCGATACGTGAGGCAAAATCTGCAATCACGTCCCCATCGGATAAGTCTTTTTTTTGCGCCGTGATCGACATTATTAGATGATTTTCCACCAGCCACGTAACTAGTTCCTTATCTTCCGGTAACATTCCGTGCTCTTGGCAGAATCGCTTGGCGTCCGTTTTGCCAAGCATCGAGTGATCCCCTTTGCGTCCTTTGGCAATATCGTGGAAAAGTCCGGCGAGATAGAGCACTTCCGGCCGTTTGAACTCATTCATGAGCCGGCTGCATAGTGGGTATTCGTGAGCGTATTCCGCCGCCATGAAACGGCGCAGATTTCTTACCACCATCAGAATATGCTCATCCACTGTGTACACATGGAACAGGTCGTGTTGCATCTGGCCGACGACCCGCCCGAACGCCGGGATATAGCGTCCCAGAATGCCGTAGCGGTTCATAAGGCGCAGTTCGCGGGTCAGCCCGCGTGGCTGGCGCAAAATTTCCATGAACAGCGCACGATTGTGCGGATTGCGCCGGAACCGTGCGTTGATGAGTGGCGTGGCACGCCACATTGCTCTCAAAGTCGCTGCGCTACGGGCCTTTAACTCAGGATGCTGTTGCAGCAGTAGCGTACTTTCCAGAATCGTGCTGGAATCTTGCCGGAAAGAGCTTTCGTCGCGTGCTTCCAGCAATTCGCCCCGCTTCTGAAAACGCTCGTTGATAACAATCGGAACCGCGACCTTGTCAGGAAAAATTTCTGCGCGAAGTGTGAGTAACAGGATGGTGTTGATCTGTGTTACAGCCTTGGCGGCACGATAGTAGCGCTGCATCAGCATTTCGCTTGCAAGACGTGGTGGCTTGCCGGATATATTGCACTCTTCGGCGAGGGAAGTCTGATAATCGAATAGCAGCCGGTCTTCACGCCTTCCAGCGAGATAGTGAAGCCGGATGCGCAGGTCTTGCAGGATTGTCTGATGACGTTGTGCTAAGCGGGCTTCCCGCTGAGTGATAAATCTACCCTTGGCGATACCCGACCAGGATTTGCCCAATCCGGCAGCACGGCTCACCCACAGGATATTCTGCAAATCCCGAAAACCACCGGGGCCTTCCTTTAAATTAGGTTCGAGATTGGAGGTGGCGTCGTGGTATCGGCCGTGACGCTGTTGCTGCTCAAGCTGCTTCGCGACGAAAAATGCGCGCGGCTCAAGCGCAGCTTGCATGGCCTGCGAAAATTCCTTGAACAATTGGCTGCGTCCGGCAAGTTGTCGTGCTTCCAGCAGGCTCGTCTGTACGGTGATGTCCTTGCCCGCTTCTTCTGCGCATTCCACCAGGGTGCGGACGCTGTGCCCCACTTCCAACCCGAGATCCCACAAAGATCTTACCCATTCCTCCAGTTGGAATTCGATAGCGCTATCTGTCGCACCGTCTCTGTTTTCCCGTCCGGGAAGGAGCACCAGCAGATCAATATCGGAGTAGGGAAAGAGC
>JALYOY010000195.1 GCA_030856655.1 Pseudomonadota bacterium
TACTGGCGGCAACGACCCGGGCGTGCGAAGCGTTATGGGGTTTTCTCGATGGAATCTACGAGAATTATTGCTCAAACCTTGCCGACGAGGACAAGGCCGAAGTTATTGTTCACTGAGTGTGCACTGACAATTCATTAACCGTGGGCAAACGATGTTTTTGTTTGCCCTGATAATTTCCATTATATTTCTCATCCCCAGCCTTTCCCCTCCCCGTTTGTCAGAACGCCTTCATCCCAGTGGGATGATTCCATCCAGCGTAGCAAAGCAGGTATTCCTTGCTGTCTTCAAAAAATCACGCAGATAAGGACGAGGCGCGGTTTCCTTGAGCGTCGATGCATACAGGTCGCTCCATAGCCCATTGTTGCCAATGCGCCGGGCGATTACATAGTCGTGATCAAGGTAATTTTTGATGCCCCAGCTGGGCAATGCCGCGATTCCGCGACGGCTCGCTACCAATTGCAGAATGGCGACGGTTAATTCCGCCGTGCGCCGTTGCGGATGAATGCCGGCGGGTTTCAGCACGTTAAGAATCAGATCAATACGATCTTCGGGCACGGGGTAGGTAATGAGGGTCACGTCGGCGAAGTCCGCCGCTTGCAGTATCCGTTTTCCGCGCAGAGGATGCTCCGGTGCCAGTACTGCAAGAATCTCGAAACGAAATAATGGATGGTGGACAACGTCGCGTTGCCGTTTATGGTCCGATCCGATCACCACATCCGCTCCTCCGTCTTCCAGAAGTTTGACAGGATCGCTATGGAACCCGGAAACCAGATCCAGTTCCACTTCGGGCCAATGCAGGCGGAATTCATCCATGAGCGGCATCAGCCAATCGAAACAGGTATGGCATTCCAGCGCGATGCGCAAATTCCCAGAGGCTTGCTGCGAGACTTTCGCAAGATCGCGTTCGGTTGCCTGAATTTCTTGCAATACTTTTTCGGCGAGCACCACCAAGTGTTTTCCAGCGTCGGTGAGTTCGATGGACTGTCCTCGACGTTGTATGACCGGCAACCCATAATGGCTCTGCAGTGCTTTGATCTGATGGGACAATGCAGATTGGGTAAGATGCACGCGCTTGGCGGCCCGTGAGACGCTACCGGTTTCGTGCAACGCAGCAAGCGTGCGGAGATGGCGTAACTCAAGCATAATTATGAATGCTATTCATTAATATTTTACAATATTTCATTTGATTCATAACATAGTCTGCCACACAATTGTCTCTTTCGGCAACCGAGCTGGTAACACCGAGCCTGTTACTGAGCAATAAAGGGGGACATTGTGGCACTGACACATAACTTGGGTTTTCCGCGCATCGGCGCACGAAGAGAACTGAAACAGGCGCTTGAAGCTTACTGGCATGGCGACATCAACGAAGAACGGCTGCAAGCTACAGCGGCAGAATTGCGGAAGCAACATTGGACTGTGCAACGTGACGCGAACATTGACCTGATCCCGGTTGGCGATTTCGCATTTTACGATCAAATGCTGAACATGACAGCGCTGCTTGGCGCAGTGCCTGCACGGTTTAACATGGGCGGTGGCGAAATCGGCCTGGATTTGTATTTTGCGATGGCGCGTGGAACGCCAGATCAGCCGGCGATGGAGATGACCAAGTGGTTCGACACCAACTATCACTACATCGTGCCGGAATTCGATGCGAGCACGAAATTCCGTATCGCTTCGTCGCAACTCTTCAGAGAAGTGGCTGAAGCCAGGGCGCTTGGTATTTCACCCAAGGTTGTGCTGATCGGGCCGCTAACGTACTTATATCTTGGCAAAGAGACGGAGCCTGGCTTTAAGCGTCTTGATTTGTTAACGGGTCTGTTGCCGGTTTATCGCGAGATTTTGGCCCGACTCGCGTCCCTTGGGGTGGAATGGGTACAAATTGACGAACCATTGCTGACGCTGGACCTGAATGAAGACTGGCTGAACAGTCTGGATCAGGTGTACGCCGCCTTGAATGGGACCGGAACGACGCTGCCGAAATTGCTGCTGGCGACTTATTTTGAAGCGGTGGATAACCATGCTGCGCGTTTGAAAAAACTGCCGGTGAATGGCTTGCATATCGATTTGTGCCGCGCGCCACATCAGCTCGATATTTTTCTCGATGGTTACCCAACTGACAGGGTGCTGTCATTGGGGATCATTGATGGACGCAATGTATGGCGCGCTGATCTTGCACAGGCGTTTTCGATTCTGTCGCGAGCGCAGTCAATCTTGGGTGAGAAGTTGTGGATTGCGCCCAGTTGCTCGCTTCTGCATTGTCCGGTCGATCTTGAACTGGAAACCCGGCTGGATAGCGAGATTAAAAACTGGCTGGCATTCTCTGTGCAGAAGCTGAATGAGGTGTCAATCCTCGGACGGGGTCTGAACCGGGGAGAAAATGCAATACGGGAGGGTTTGGATGCCGCTACGAAGGCAAGACAAGAGCGTCGCGATTCATCACGCATACACAGCCCCGTAATGCAGGAACGCCTCCAACGCCTGACACAGAACGATAGCGGGCGTGCAAGTCCGTTCGCGGTGCGGCAGGCAGTGCAACGGCAACGTTTTCAACTTCCCCTTCTGCCCACCACAACCATCGGTTCGTTTCCGCAGACGCCGGAAATTCGTCAGGCGCGCGCGGCTTTCAGGAAGGGAGAACTCGGTAATTTGCAGTATCTAGAAGCGATGCGCAATGAAATCAGCCTGGCAATAAAAAAACAGGAGGAGATCGGGTTGGACGTACTCGTGCATGGAGAGCCCGAGCGCAACGACATGGTGGAATATTTCGGCGAGCAATTGTGGGGGTATGCCTTTACCGAATATGGATGGGTACAAAGCTATGGTTCCCGCTGCGTAAAGCCGCCTATTCTCTATGGCGATATCTATCGTCCCGAACCCATGACTGTGGATTGGATTCAATATGCACAAAGTCAGACCGCAAAGCCGGTAAAAGGAATGTTGACCGGACCTATCACTATGCTGATGTGGTCGTTTGTTCGTGACGACCAACCGCGTTCCCTCACGGCGCTACAACTCGCGCTCGCCATCCGCGACGAAGTCGCCGATCTGGAGCGGGCCGGCATCGGGATTATTCAGATTGATGAGCCCGCATTCCGCGAGGGCCTGCCGCTAAAAAAGGCTGACTGGAACGAATATCTTCGGTGGGCGGTGGAAGCATTCCGGGTAGCCAGCTCTGGTGTAAAAGATGAGACGCAGATACATACCCACATGTGCTACTCGGAATTTAACGATATCCTGCCAGCCATTGCCGATATGGGAGCGGATGTCATTACGATAGAAACCTCGCGCTCACGGATGGAGTTGTTGGACGGATTCGGTCAGTTCAAATATCCCAATGAAATCGGGCCAGGAGTATACGACATTCATTCGCCGCGGATTCCGGATACCGGAGAAATACTTGAATTGCTGGAGAAAGCCTGCCTGGTGATCAATCCAAAGCAATTATGGGTTAACCCCGATTGCGGCTTGAAGACGCGAGGCTGGGCAGAAACAGTCACAGCATTGGAGCGCATGGTCGAAGCTGCGCGGCTGTTGCGTGCCCGCCTGGACATTTCGCAAAACGAAATCTGCTGAGAACATAATCATGAAAATAAAATCCCAGTTTAAAGCAAGCGTCAACTCCGTCATAGATGCGAGGCACCTGCTCAAACATCCTTTTTATATAGCCTGGACGGAAGGCAAGTTATCCAAAGATCAGTTACGCCACTACGCCGAACAATATTT
>JALYOY010000198.1 GCA_030856655.1 Pseudomonadota bacterium
ATCCACCCTGTAGCGACTCACCAAAGAGGTGAAGACCAAGTGATACAAAAAGTCTTTGTGGATCATAGCGCTGAGCTGAAAAATGAGCGGTCAACTGCCGGATTTAGGATAATGGCTTCTCAAGAATTTCGGTAAGCATGCGTGCCACGCCCGTTTGCCATAACGGCAAAGTCAAATCGAAGGTACTCCGCAGTTTGCTGGTATCCAGGCGCGAGTTCTCGGGTCTCTGAGCTGGCAAAGGAAAGGCGCTGGTTGGTACGGGGAGAATGCTTTCCGGCGCGACTTTGAGTCTGACTTCCGCTTGATGAGCTAAGTTCAATACAAAACGTGCATAACCATACCATGAGGTTTCCCCTGCCGCAACCAGATGATAGAGACCAGAAAGCTCCTGTCGTTGCAAGGCCGTACGAATCGTGTGGGCTGTGGTATCCGCCAGCAGATCGGCGCCGGTGGGCGCACCGATCTGATCGTTAATGACAGTCAGGCGCTCGCGTTCCTGCGCGAGCCGCAACATGGTTTTTGCGAAGTTTCCGCCGCGTGCAGCAAAAACCCAACTGGTGCGAAAGATTAGATGGTGGCAGCCTGAAGCAAATATGGCTTCCTCGCCCTCCAGCTTGGTGGAGCCGTATACACTCAGAGGGCCGGTAGGATCGGTCTCTACCCAGGGCTTACTTCCACGGCCGTTGAATACATAATCTGTAGAGTAATGAACCAGCCAGGCGCCGAGCTTTCGAGATTCCCGGGCCAATACAGCGGGAGCCAAGGCATTGATGGTCCGGACTCGTTCCGGCTCGCTTTCCGCCTTGTCTACGGCGGTATACGCAGCGGCATTCACGATTACATCGGGCGCAACTGCGCGAGCGGTTTGGGCAATACCTTCAAGATCGGTGAAATCCCCACACAAATCCTGGCTATCAGCATCCAGCGCTACCAATTCTCCCAAAGGCGCAAGACTGCGCTGCAGCTCCCAACCTACCTGCCCGCCCTTACCGAACAACAGAATCTTCATTAGATGCGCCCTTCGTAGTTCTTTTCGACCCAGGTTCGGTAAGTTCCAGACTGCACATTGCTAACCCAGGCAGGGTTGTCCAGGTACCACTGCACGGTTTTATGAATACCGGTTTCAAAAGTCTCCGCAGGTTGCCAGCCCAGTTCGCGCTCAATTTTGCTCGCGTCGATCGCATAGCGGCGGTCATGGCCAGGGCGGTCGGTGACGAAAGTAATTAGGCTACGGTAGGGTCCGATAATGAGAGGCCTTAGCGCATCCAGCAACGCGCAAATGCTCTGCACAATATCGATATTAGGTTTTTCGTTCCGCCCCCCGATATTGTATGTTTCGCCAGGGATGCCCGCTTCTAGTACCCGGCGGACTGCACTGCAATGATCTTTTACATACAGCCAATCGCGGATCTGCTGGCCGTCGCCATACACAGGCAATGGTTTTCCCGCCAGAGCGTTGACGATCATTAGTGCGACAAGTTTCTCGGGAAATTGGAACGGTCCATAGTTGTTGGAGCAATTGGTGGTGACTACAGGCAAACCGTAGGTATGATGGTAGGCGCGCACCAAGTGGTCGCTCGCAGCTTTACTTGCCGAGTAGGGGCTATTAGGCTCATAACGATGTGTTTCATTAAAGGCTGGGTCGCCCTTGGCCAGAGAGCCATAAACCTCGTCAGTCGAAACGTGGATGAAACGAAAATCCTGCTTTGCTTTGCCATTTAATCCGTTCCAGTAAGTTTGCCCCGCTTCTAGGAGTCGGAACGTGCCCACGATGTTAGTCTGGATGAAGTCTTCTGGGCTATGGATGGAGCGGTCTACATGGCTTTCAGCGGCAAAATTGATAATGGCCCGGGGTTGATAGCGCCCTAACAAATTAGCTACGAGAGCGGAATCACCAATGTCGCCACGTACAAAGGTATGCCGCTCATCTGCCGCCAGCACGGCGAGGTTCTCTAAATTACCCGCATAGGTAAGAACGTCGAGGTTGATAACTGCCTCATCGGATTGCTCTAGCCAATCCAATACAAAATTTGCGCCAATGAATCCGGCGCCGCCTGTTACTAAAATCATTTACTATCCTTAAAATTTATATTTCTCAGCTGCTTTCGAAGGACTCGTTGTATTTTTTATAAAAAATAAGGAAATAGCTAGCCGTGTTCAAGCACACCAGCACTTGCGGGTAGAAATAGCCTGCATTCTACCCCACGGTAGGATATTCAGCTTCTTACAGTATGAATCTACAAACATTCGGAAGCCAGAGGAAATAACGGGTAATTGTTCTCACTTCGGGGCCGATCAAGCAATGCAAGACAATATTTGAGCCAGCTTGTTTGCCGAATACGCTATGGCTTGGGAAACCGCGCGCCGCTTACCGTCCACCTGAGGATTAAAACTCTTCGCCGTCCTTTAAATAACGCCACTTTCCGGAGGGCAGATCGCCCAGTTTTACTTTGCCGATGCGAATGCGCTTTAACGCGGTGACTTTCAGCCCGACCTGTTCACACATTCGACGAATTTGACGTTTCTTGCCTTCCCACAAAATGAAGCGCAATTGATCCTGATTCTGCCAGACCACCTCAGCGCATTTTAATACTTTTCCATCCAGGCTTAGGCCATAACTGAGTAAACTCAATCCATGCTTTGATAGTTCTCCGTGCACGCGCACGAGATACTCCTTCTCAACCCCCGATTCTGCACCGATCAATTGCTTGGCAATACGGCCATCCTGCGTGAGTATCAGTAAGCCGCACGAATCAATATCCAGCCGGCCCGCTGGGGCTAAGCCTTTCAAATGCATTGGACTGAAATGTTGCGTTGCTCGATCGCCGTGAAAGCGGGATTCCTGATTTATCAAGCGAATTGCAGGCTCATAACCAGGTTCCGGTTGACCCGATACGTAGCCGACAGGTTTGTTCAG
>JALYOY010000221.1 GCA_030856655.1 Pseudomonadota bacterium
CGCGGGGTTTGCCGCTCCTGCAGAAAGCCGTCTCCCTCGCCCCGGCAGCAGCAGAAATTCGCTACCATCTCGCACTCGGCCTGGTTAAATCCGGGGATAAGACCAAGGCGCGCAAGGAACTTGAACAGTTGCTCGCTACCGGACAAACCTTCATTCATGCCAATGAGGCTAAATTACTCCTCAAACAGTTGTAAGCAACGGGCCGAAAATGCGTCTACGCAAAACTATTCGGAGCTTGCTCAATGCCTTAAATGCTTGCGGTTACCCGATTGAACTCAGATGTAAAAACATGGCGAAGGCATTCTCTTTGAGCAGGTAAGCGACCTGTTGTGCCTGCTATTCGCCCGGCGGGCTAGTGGATATCTCATCAACCGCTAAAACGGGCGAGCGATTCCATATGCTCTGTCCGTGCCAAAATAGATTAGGTTTTTATCATCCGTTTCTTTGCCTGCCAACCGCATCGTCCAGCGTGGCATCACGAACGGATGCATCAGTTTTGAGATTTGATGCCGAAGCCGAGGCTTCACGCCAGATGTGTTGCAACGCATCCCACATGCTAGTACGCACAGTCTTCAAATAAAGCGTGTTATCACTCAAGCCACTCACCAAACGGCGCTGAGCCTTGCCAAGGTTATGATAGGGCAGGCTCATGAAAAGGTGATGCGTAGCGTGATATCGCAAACCAACCGGAGCCCATAAGGCAGTAATGAATAAATTACCCGGCACATTGATGGAGTCGAGATATTGCTCGGCAAATTCCATTTGGTGATCACCAGGGTTGCGGTAAGCATGCGCGCTGAGCGTACGTAATGAGTTTATAAAAAAAATAACCATTGCGATCCCATACCAGAGAACAAAAGCCTTATAGGTCAGAATACCCAGCGCGATGCAAAAGATGGCTGTTGTTACAAATACGAAAGTAGCAAACTCCTGCAGCCGCCAGTGCTTATCATTGCGGATCGCATTTTCTGCGCGCTTATAACTCATGTCGATAGTGAGAGAGGATGCGCGCTCCCACATAAATTTACGTAACGGCGGGATCAGATATGACAACGGCGTGAGCAGCAGAAACCGGACGATAAAGAAAAAAGGCAGAAGGAACGACAGCAATACATAGCCTATCATCGCCGACGGTTTCAGGGTTGCGAAGGGGATATATTCACCGTCCTTGGTGGTGCCATAGACGTCGGGCTTGTGATGATCACTATGTACGCCGTCATAGGTAAAAGATGGAATCAGTAATGGTATGCCGCAAGTAATGTTCCATACCAGACGAAACAACTTGAACGTGCCCTTTCTCAGATGCGCCAGTTCATGAATGAAAATAGCCGCACGATAAAGAGCGAGCGTGGCAACGATAATGCTTACAAGTTGCCAAGCGGAAAACAGCGGCAGGGACACGGCAGTCACAAAGGCAACCCATCCTAGTGAGATATGAAAAAGAAAATCAGCCCAGTAAATCCGGGGGTTCGGCGTCATCAGATCGCGGACAAGGTTGTGTGCCTCCCGCAACGGAAATTCCTGGCCAGCTGTCGTTTCTCTCATCTCGCAGATCCTTATCGGACTGTCGCTTTAGGCTAAATTAAATTTGTTTACAGTCGTTACCATTTTTCATTGCGGTTAATTTACTGCCGCCCGACCGATGATATGCAAGCAGGTTCAGGCTTGTATATCATCGATTGCGGCGAGCCTGGCGGACCAGGGTTGTAAGTCATGCAAATACCTCGGCATCAGCGAGTCTTGCTCCCTGCGTATCTTTGGCTGAAACGATGGGCTGTGCATCATTGCTGATTGGCCAGGAGATGGCGATATCGGGATCGTCCCATACAAGGCTGCGCTCAAAATTGGGAATGTAGTAATCGCTGGTTTTATACAAGAAATCGGCACTGTCGCTCAACACGTAAAAACCATGGGCAAAGCCTGGGGGCACCCATAGCTGACGGTAATTGTCTTCAGTTAACTCCACCCCGACCCATTGACCAAAGGTCGGAGAGGATTTACGGATGTCTACGGATACATCAAATACCGCACCACGCACTACACGCACTAATTTTCCCTGGGGTTGCCGGATCTGGTAGTGTAGGCCACGCAGCACGTCTTTGACCGAGCGGCTGTGATTGTCTTGCACGAAGTTTACGTCAAGCCCGGTGACCTGATTGAAATTTTTCTGGTTGAAGCTTTCAAAGAAAAATCCCCGGCTGTCACCAAAGACCTTCGGTTCAATAATCAGCACATCGGGGATGGAGGTGGGGATCACTCTCATACAACCACTCGCTCCTTCATTAGGCGCAATAAATATTGTCCGTAGCCATTTTTTGCCAGCGGATGTGCAAGTCTCTCAAGCTGTGCGGTGCTGATAAAGCCCTGACGGTAGGCGATTTCCTCCGGGCATGCAACCTTGAGACCTTGGCGGTGTTCGATGGTTTCAATAAAATTGCTCGCCTCTATCAGGCTTTCGTGAGTGCCCGTATCCAGCCATGCAAAACCACGGCCCATAATCTCAACGTTGAGTTGATCGCGTTCCAGATAGATACGGTTAACATCAGTTATTTCAAGCTCGCCACGAGCGGAAGGCTTGAGTTTGCTGACAATATCCACGACTTGGTTATCGTAGAAATACAGGCCGGTGACAGCATAGTTGCTCCTGGGTTGGAAGGGTTTTTCTTCCAACGAAATAACTCGATCATGGGTATCAAAAGCGACGACGCCATAACGCTCGGGGTCCTGTACATGATAGGCGAATATGGTTGCACCTTCCTGCTTTGCCATGGCACGTCCCAGTTGCATCTGCAGATCGTGACCATAAAAGATATTATCACCGAGCACTAGCGCGCTGGAACTATCCTTAATAAAATCCTTGCCAATGGTGAAAGCATGGGCCAGTCCATCCGGACTAGGCTGTATTGCATACTGCAAGTTTAACCCCCAGTCGCTTCCGTCACCGAGGAGTTGCTCAAAACGCGGCGTGTCTTGCGGGGTAGAGATGACAAGAATGTCGCGAATGCCCGCCAGCATGAGGGTGCTCAGGGGATAGTAGATCATCGGCTTGTCGTAAATGGGCAGCAGCTGTTTGGAAACTGCTTTGGTCACGGGATATAGCCGCGTGCCGGAACCACCGGCGAGAATGATGCCTTTGCGCTGGGTCATGATCCTAAATCCGGTAGTTGGACAGGGTGGAGGGTGCGGTTTTTGGGGCGCAGGGCAAGGCGCAAC
>JALYOY010000222.1 GCA_030856655.1 Pseudomonadota bacterium
GGCAAATCCATATTCAATTTATTTTTCGAACCCAGCACCCGCACTCGCACCACGTTCGAAATCGCCGCAAAACGCCTATCAGCGGATGTGGTCAATCTCAATATTGCAGCTTCCTCACAATCCAAGGGGGAAACGCTGCTGGATACGGTAAATAACCTCTCTGCCATGCATGCGGACATGTTTGTCGTACGCCATTCGCAAAGCGGGGCAGCACATTTGATAGCGCGTCACGTACGTCCCGATATTCACATCATAAATGCTGGAGATGGCCGCCATGCGCACCCCACCCAGGCACTGCTCGACATGTTCACCATTCGTCACTACAAACGGAACTTCCGTGATCTGCGCGTAGCCATTGTTGGCGATATCTTGCACTCGCGCGTCGCGCGCTCCCAGATTCATGCGCTCACCACACTCGGCGTACCGGAGGTACGGGTAATCGCGCCCAAAACCCTGCTGCCAGCCAAGGTTGAGCGACTTGGCGTGCATGTTTATCACGAGATGGCGCAAGGGCTGAAAGATGT
Source organism: Pseudomonadota bacterium (assembly GCA_030856655.1). GTDB lineage: Bacteria > Pseudomonadota > Gammaproteobacteria > Burkholderiales > Nitrosomonadaceae > Nitrosospira. The sequence goes on from JALYOY010000222.1 coordinate 525, forward strand.
GGATGTGCTAATGATGCTGCGTTTGCAAAATGAGCGCATGCTAAGCGCGCGGCTCCCTAGCACGGAAGAATATTTCAAATATTACGGACTTACTCAGGAAAAACTGGCGGAAGCGAGACGCGATGCTATCGTGCTGCATCCAGGACCGATGAACCGCGGCGTCGAAATTGATTCCGCCGTAGCGGACGGTAAGCAGTCGGTGATTCTGCCACAGGTAACATTCGGTATCGCGGTACGGATGGCGGTGATGTCGATTTTAGCGGGAAATTGAGGCCGATATGAAGCTCTTCATTAAAAACGGTCGTGTTATAGACCCAAAAAACGGAATCGATGCCGTTACCGACGTATTTATCGCTGCCGGAAAAATTGTTGCGATTGGAGCCGCACCTTCCGGCTTCCACGCCAACCGTGAGATAAACGCGAAGGACCTGGTGGTATGTCCCGGCCTGGTTGATTTGTCGGCGCGCTTGCGTGAGCCAGGGTTCGAATATAAGGCCACGCTGGAATCGGAAATGAAAGCGGCGGTGGCGGGTGGAGTCACCAGTTTGGCATGTTCGCCGGATACCGATCCGCCACTGGATGAACCGGGATTGGTGGAAATGCTAAAGCACCGTGCCAGAAACCTCAATCAGGCTCATGTCTACCCCATCGGCGCGCTTACTCAAGGTTTAAAAGGCGAGCGACTGACGGAAATGGCTGAATTACGCGACGCGGGCTGCATCGCATTCGGCCAGTCCGACATACCAATGGCCAGCACGCGTGTGATGATGCATGCAATGCAATATGCTTCCACTTTCGGGTTCGGAGTATGGTTGCGCCCTCAGGACGCAAGCCTCGCCAATGGCGGTGTGGCCCACGATGGTGAAGTGGCGACGCGGTTGGGTCTGCCGGCCGTTCCCGTATGCGCCGAAACGGTAGCCTTGTCGAATATTATTTTAACGGCAAGGGAGACTGGCGCCGCCGTACACTTATGCCGAATTTCCAGCGCGGAAGGTGTCGCCATGGTGCGGGCGGCAAGGCAACAAGGTCTGCCCATTACCTGCGACGTCGCAATCAATCACATGCATTTGACCGAAATGGACATTGGGTTCTTTGATTCCAATTGCCACCTCGTTCCGCCGCTTAGAGGGCTAAGTGATCGTAACGCGCTACGTACCGGTCTCCTGGACGGTACGATAGATGCGATATGTTCTGACCACGCACCAGTAGACGAAGATGCCAAGTTGCTGCCGTTTGGTGAGGCCGAGGCCGGAGCCACCGGCCTTGAGTTGCTGTTGCCGCTTACTTTGAAATGGGCGGCCGAAATGAAGATCCCGCTCATTGTCGCGCTGGCCAAGGTTACCGTGGAACCTGCCCATATACTTGGCGTGGATACCGGCCACCTGTCTCCCGGCGCTACCGCTGATTTGTGCATTTTTGACCCAAGCCGGTACTGGAAGGTTGAAGCGACAGCGCTCAAAAGCCAAGGCAAAAACACGCCATTTCTGGGTATGGAGCTGCAAGGCAGGGTAAAATATACCTTGGTCAACGGTAATATCGTGCATGAGGATTAAGCCTCAGCCCACAGTCCTCTTTTTCGGCACGACGTTCATCTGTAGCTGAGCATTCGAAAAACCACCATTCTGGACAATATGACAAACCCCCTGCTCGATTTTTCCGGGCTACCGCGCTTCGCGGATATCCGGACAGAACACATTTCTCCCGCGCTAAAGCAACTGCTGGCCGATAACTCCGCTATTGTCGCGGGAATACGTGACGATAGCGCCATGCCAACTTGGCAGAATTTCGTACAGCCAATGGTTGATGCCAATGAGCGGCTATCTCGCGCTTGGGGGCAGGTATCGCACTTGAACGCAGTGGTAAACAGTCCCGAATTGCGGGAAGTATATAACTTCAACCTGCCACTCATTACTCAGTATTACGCCGAGTTGGCTCAAGACCAAGTGTTATATGAGAAATTTAAGCAGCTTCGCAATAGTGCGGAATATGAGGACTTAAGTCGTGCGCAAAAAAGAATCATTGAGAATGACTTAAGGGATTTCCGGCTGGGGGGAGCGGAACTTCGGCCACAAGAAAAAGAGCGTTTTCTCCAGATTCAGGAAGAATTATCGGCGCTTTCTTCCAAATTTAACGATAACCTGCTGGATGCCACCAATAATTTTACCTTACATGTAGAGAATGCCGATGAGCTGTCCGGCATTCCTACTGATGTCCTGCAAACAGCAAGAGAGATAGCAGAAAAAGATGACGTCTCAGGCTGGAAATTCACATTGCATGCTCCCTCCTATTTACCGGTCATGCAGTATGCGGATAATCGGGCATTGCGCGAAAGAATGTATCGCGCGTATTCCACTCGCGCTAGCGAGATTGGAGTACCCGCTCCGCTCACGCACAGTGTGAGCAGTTGGGATAATACGCCGTTGATCGGCAAGATACTTGAATTGCGTAAGGAAGAGGCCCGGATGCTGGGGTTCGATTGCTTCGCTAAGGTGTCTCTCGCGACGAAAATGGCCCCGACCCCAAAGCAGGTACTGGATTTTCTTGGAGAACTTGCCGCCCAGGCAAAACCTTATGCGGAACGCGACTTGAGAGAATTAAATCAATTCGCCGCCGATAAGTTGCAGTTGCAAAAACCGGAATCATGGGATCTGGCTTACGTCAGTGAAAAGCTGCGTCTTGACCGCTATGCGTTCTCAGAACAAGAGGTGAAGCAGTACTTCCCTGAAACCAGCGTACTGCCGGGTATGTTCAAGCTGGTAGAGAACCTTTACGGAATCGTTATTGCTCCCCCGGCGGAAACGGCCAATGTTCAACTTTGGCATCCTGATGTGAAATTTTTCAATATCAGAGACGCCGATGGAAAACTGATTGGCCAATTTTATCTCGACCTCTACGCACGTCCTGGCAAACGCGGTGGAGGATGGATGGATGATGCCATCGGCCGCCGCCGTATTGGCGCTACCGGAGCCGGAGAGGATGGCATCCAGGTGCCGGTGGCATACCTCAACTGTAATTTCTCCGCACCCGTCCGCCTCAATGGCCATATTCGTCCCGCCCTGTTCACCCACGATGAAGTCATGACGCTGTTCCATGAATTTGGTCATGGCCTCCACCATCTGCTCACTCAAGTGGAAGACTTGGGTGTATCAGGAATCAATGGTGTGGAGTGGGATGCAGTGGAACTACCCAGTCAGTTCATGGAAAACTTCTGCTGGGAATGGGAAGTGGTGCGCAACATGACCAAGCATGTCGGCAGCGGCGAGCCTATCCCGCGAGTGCTGTTTGACAAGATGCTCGCGGCCAAGAACTTTCAGAGTGGCCTTCAAATGCTGCGCCAACTGGAATACTCCCTGTTCGATATGCATCTGCATTTTGATTTCAACCCGTATGGCGACAAAACCGCGCAGCAATTGCTGGATGAGATTCGCAAGCAGATAGCGGTCATTATTCCCCCGGAATTCAATCGTTTCCCCAACAGTTTCTCGCATGTTTTCGGCGAGGGTTATGCGGCGGGTTATTACAGCTATAAGTGGGCGGAAGTTTTGTCGGCCGATGCTTACAGCCTGTTTGAGGAAAGCAGAACCAGTGAAATCCTCAATGGTGAAATCGGTGCCCGCTTCCGGAATGAAATTCTTGCGGTTGGCGGAAGCCGTCCAGCGCTGGAATCGTTCATCGCATTCCGGGGGCGAGAGCCAAAAATAGATGCGCTTCTGCGTCACAACGGTATGGTGGCTGCGTAAACGCTGGCGGGAGATCGTGACTAGTGAGTAGTGTCACGGTGGAGATCTGGCACGGAATAAGTGCGAACGGCATAATATTACTCTTGCGAAAACTTCTTTCCGGCGCTAGGCCTGCCGAACTTGAAAATCGAAGCGAAGAAATGACCGGACGAAATGGATTTTGAGGATTTTGAAGGTCGGTGTTCTATTGTCCAAAAAGTGGGGCGATATATATGCTGGCTATAAGGGCTTACAAACCTTTGCAGCCGATCTCCTTTAGGTCCGATAGCCCTGCTAAAATAGTGCGCGAACGACGGCTTTAATTAACGTCCCAGTACGTTTTACCTTCACTAGGTTCAATAAGGCAACTATCGGCTAAGTGGATTGACGAAGCATTTAATATCACCCGACAACAGGAGAAAACCAGATGAAATGTGTTAAATGGGCTGTCACGGCGACGGTATTAGCTGTCATGCTAATTGGATGCATACAGACGCCGCCCACGCCCCAAGTTCAAAAACCCAAAGATGGTGAGCTACCAGTTCCTGCGGAGTACAAGAGCTGGCCTAAATTTTTGTCTGATATTCAGCGCACTGATACCAAACAAGTCCGTGAAATTTATATCAATCCTATTGGTCATAGTGCAAAAATGGGTGAGACTTTCCCCAACGGTACCATTTCTGTCATGGAGATTTACAAGGCGAGGGAGGCGGCTGACGGCACTCCGCTGAAAGGCGCAGATGGAAAATTTGTCAAGGGTGAATTGCTAAAAGTGGCGGTGATGGGCAAAGGTGTCGGTTGGGGCGACAGCGTTACGCCCGCAGAACTCAAAAATGGCGACTGGCTGTACGCCATGTATCTGGCTGATGGAAAAACGAAGGCGCCGGATGATACCTCAACCTGCCGCGCATGTCATTTGCCGCTGGTGGACAAAGATTACATTTTTCGCTACGACGAATATTTTCAGAAGCGAAGCAATAATTAGCAAAACCCGCTCCGGCGGGTTCGCTAAAAAATCACCGGATCCAGTGTCACGGCAAGCTCAACTAATTAGCTGAGCTTGCCGTGACACTGTTTATATTTCTTTCCTGATCCGCATGGACACGGATCGTTGCGGCCTACCTTCCCGCCCTGGCGCACGAATGGTTGGTGTTTCTCCTGGCGCTCGTGGCCTTCCTCATCGCTTAGCGCCTCCTCATAAGCCGCATGGTGATACTGCAAGTTCACGGGCGCGTGCTGTGTTTCTGCCACCGCCTCTACTTGTTGCTCGCTTCTGATCTGAACGGTCATGAGCGTCCTGGTGACCTCTGTCTTGATCTCCTCAAGCATGACGGTAAATAGATCAAAGGCTTCACGTTTATATTCCTGTTTGGGATTTTTCTGTGCATACCCACGCAAATGAATACCCTGACGCAAATGATCTAGCGCCGCCAGATGCTCCCGCCAGTGAGTATCGACGCTTTGCAGCATCACTGCACGCTCGTACTGATGCATGATCGCGATTCCGACCTGCTCTACCTTCTCTGAATAATGTTCGTGCGCTACTCCGGAAACGCGCTGATGAAGGTTCTCTTCATGCAGATCAGGCTCTTTCTCCAGCCACTCTCGCAATGGCAATTGCAGCTGATATTCGGCGGTCACCGCCTTTTCCAGGCCCGGTATGTCCCACTGCTCCTCGACGCTCTGCGGCGGAATATAGAGGGCGATAAGGTTACCCAATACGTCCGCGCGCATTGCGCTGATTGTTTCTGAAATATCTTGTGACTCAAGAAGCTCGTTACGTTGCTGGTAAATTACTTTTCGCTGATCATTGGCGACATCGTCGTATTCCAGCAATTGCTTACGCATGTCGAAATTGCGGGCCTCAACCTTGCGCTGGGCATTTTCAATGGCGCGCGTCACCCACGGATGTTCAATGGCTTCTCCCTCCGGCATGTTGAGCCGCTGCATAATGCTTGCAACACGGTCAGACGCAAATATACGCAGCAGCGGATCTTCCAGTGAAAGATAGAAGCGGCTGGAACCGGGGTCACCCTGACGGCCGGAGCGGCCACGTAACTGATTATCCACCCGACGGGATTCGTGCCGCTCGGTACCAATGATGTGCAGTCCTCCTTGTTTCAGCACTTCATCGTGCAGGAGCTGCCACTGCCCTTGCAATTCCGCAATACGCTCATGCCTCGCCTGCTCGCTGATATTCTCGTCAGAACGAATGCGCTCAATTTCAGGCTCCGGGTTGCCGCCTAGTACAATGTCAGTGCCGCGTCCCGCCATATTGGTTGCAATAGTGATCATTTGCGGACGGCCAGCCTGGGCGACGATCTCCGCCTCGCTTGCGTGCTGCTTGGCATTTAGCACTTGGTGGGGAAACTTCTCACGCGTCAGTAATTCCGATAGTAGCTCATTGTTTTCTATCGAGGTAGTTCCGACCAGAACAGGCTGCGACTTCTGGTAGCAGTCTTTAATTCCTTCAATGATGGCGCGATTCTTTTCGTCTATGGTGCGGAATACCTGATCCATCCGGTCGTCACGTATCATGGGGCGATGGGTTGGAATGATCACGGTTTCCAGCCCATAAATTTGCTGAAACTCATAAGCTTCCGTATCGGCTGTTCCCGTCATGCCAGCCAGCTTGTGATACATACGGAAATAGTTCTGGAAGGTGATCGAAGCAAGTGTCTGGTTCTCCTTCTGAATAGGGACACCTTCCTTTGCTTCTACTGCCTGATGCAGGCCTTCCGACCAGCGTCTGCCGGACATAAGCCGCCCGGTAAATTCATCGACAATGACCACTTCGCCATTCTGTACCACATAATTCTGGTCCCGAAGAAACAAGGCGTGAGCACGGAGGGCAGCGTAAAGGTGGTGAACGAGATTAATGTTGGCCGGGTCGTAGAGGCTGGTTCCGGGCGAAAGGAGCGCGGCCTGGACAAGCAATTCTTCCGCATGTTCGAAACCTGCTTCACTCAACAGAACCTGCTGCGCTTTCTCATCCACGATGAAATCACCGGGGCTGTTCTCTTTTTCTTGACGGGAAAGTTTGGGAACCAGCATATTCATGCGCACGTATACGTCGGTGTTACCCTCTGCCTGGCCGGAAATAATCAATGGAGTACGCGCTTCGTCGATCAGAATTGAATCCACTTCGTCGACAATGGCATAGTTGAGTGCACGTTGTACCCGCTCGGCAGGGTGATTCACCATATTGTCTCGCAGATAATCGAATCCAAATTCGTTATTGGTACCGTAGGTTATGTCAGAAGCATAGGCAGTCTGTTTATCGTTATGATCCATCTGTGAAAGAATCACGCCAACGCTGATACCGAGGAATTGATAAATGCGGCCCATCCATTCCGCATCGCGTTTAGCGAGATAATCGTTCACCGTAACCAGATGAACGCCCTTTCCAGCCAGAGCATTGAGATAAGCGGGCAAAGTCGCCATCAGCGTTTTACCTTCGCCTGTTCGCATCTCTGCAATCCTGCCGTTGTGAAGCACCATGCCCCCGATTAGCTGCACATCGAAATGGCGCATTCCCAGCGCCCGTTTGCTGGCTTCGCGCACCACTGCAAAAGCCTCCGGCAGCAAGGAATCGAGAGTTGCCCCACCGGCGATGAGTTGCTTGAACTCTTCGGTCTTTGCGCGTAGCTGAGCATCAGTAAGCGCTGCAATTTTGGCTTCCAGTGCGTTAATTTTCCCTACGTTCTGGAAATATTGCTTGATCAGCCGGTCGTTACGGCTTCCGAAGACTTTCTTTAGCAGGTTGTTCAGCATGAAATTCGAGAAATTCTCTTTAAACAGACGTCCAAAAATAAGGGGTGAGGTTTTTGGCCTCACCCCCGCAGCAGAGTATTAATCCGGCTCAACCGGGCATCTTCAAGAACCTTGATGGATTTTGTGGCAAGCCCCTGTGCCGGACTTCAAAATGCAGATGCGGGCCGGTAGAACGGCCAGTGCTGCCCACTTCCGCGATCTTCTGTCCCCGCACCACCACTTGGCCCAGCGTGACCATGCGTTTGGACGCATGGGCATAACGGCTGACGAGATCATTGCCGTGGTCAACATCAATCATATTACCATATTCGGGATGATAATCGGAATACACGACTACGCCTCCCGCTGCAGCCACAATGGGAGTGCCGGTTGCAGCCGTGAAATCAACTCCTTCATGAAAAGCGCTTCGTCCAGTAAAGGGATCTATGCGCACGCCAAAACCGGAGGAGTACCATTTTGTACTTACCGGCATAATGGAAGGAAGCATTTTTTTCTTGAGCCTGTCTTGCATTAACACGGAATCCAATACACCGAGTTTATCCGCGCGGTCATCTAATATGAGCGATAATTCCTGGATTTTATTGTTAAACTCTATAAATGACATGTCCTGAGACGGCAAGGTGGAAAGTATTCCTCCCTGCGCGGGACTCTGATTGAATAGAAATTCCTGCGGCTTGATACCGGATAACTCTGCCAGGCGCGCACCGACGGAATCAAGGCGTAGCAGTTGAGCCTGCATCTGGCCCATCCTGACGGCCATGGCGTTCAGGCTATCGCGCAAATATGATTGCGTTTTCTGCTGTTCTTCCTGCTGTACGCTTGACACCAGGGATCGTAAGGAGGGGCTATCAATCTTGTCCGCATAACGCAAGGAAAGATAGTTCAGCCCGATTGCTAATAACACGGCGGCCAACAAGAACGCCCCCGCCACAAGCACGAGGTGTGTGCTGGTTAAGGTTAAGGTTCTCGCTTTTGCCAAATTATTGGAAATTAGAATAACATTCATCTTATTCCCTCAATTATCATTCAGTCAACGACCCGATGACCGCGCGCAAGATCAATTTTTACCTCGGCGTTCTTAGAATGACGCCCGATCATCAACGACTGTTCGGTTGCATGGACGAGTTAACCGTAATGCAACAGGCATTCCTGGAAATTGCTCCGCCTCAACTAGCCCAACGCTGTGCGTTGGGCGGATTTTTCGAAGGAAACCTGACCATATGCACGCACAATGGGGCAATTGCAGCAAAACTCAGACAAACACTGCCGTCATTATTATTAAAATTTCAGGCGAAGGGCTATGAGGTTACTGCAATTCGGATTGCTGTGCAAGCATATTACCCTGTAATCAGGGGAAACTACTCCTCCGCTAACCTACCAACCGAGAAGCGGAAAATTGGTCAGGCCGGGATGGAAAGCTTGAATGGCTTGGCTGCCGGTTTACCCCAATCGCCTCTAAAAGCCGCGGTTGAATCGTTGCTGAACAAGCAAACCAGGCTGAGAAAGAAGTCCTGATAGGCCGCTAAGGGTACAGAAAAAAACAGGGCCGCAATCGATAACCGGGATAATCGGGGCAGACCCCGGTTTCCCGATAGTGAAAAAGGAATAACCTTTCCGCAATCCAGGCTCGTCTGCATCTCCCGGTTTTTCATCGGCTTACGCTATGCTAACCCGGCCTACTTCTGCTTGTTCAGGTTCTCAAGTTGAGCTTAATCGGCTTGTTTTCTCAAGAATGCCGGAATATCCAGAATATCCACCCCTGATTGCTTCATAGCTTCCACTGTCGCATCCCGCCTCCTGTTTGTCCGGATAGCGGCAGGAGCATCAAGGTCCTTCCAGTTCACCGCATCCGTCAATATAGCGTTGTCCGTCCCGGTGCGCGTGTGGATGACGCTTAACGGTTTGGGCTGCATGCGGTTAACAACCTCGCCAAGCCCCGTCGCCACCATTGTCACCCGCAGATTGTCCTGCATATCCTCATCGATCACGGTGCCAACTATCACCGTCGCATCTTCAGCGGTAAAATCTTTGATAGTACTCATTACTTCGTGGACTTCCCGCATCTTCATGCCTGAACTGGCGGTAATATTCACCAATATTCCCCGAGCACCAGAGAGATTCACGTCCTCCAGCAGGGGACTTGCCACCGCTTGTTTCGCCGCCGCGCGTGCGCGGTCTTTACCTGAAGCAAACGCGGAACCCATCATTGCCATCCCCATTTCCGACATTACGGTTTTCACGTCGGCGAAATCGACATTGACAAGACCCGGGCAATTGATAACTTCCGCGATTCCCGCTACCGCACCATATAACACGTTATTGGCGGCCTTGAACGCATCCAGCATGCTGATATCTTCGCCTAGCACCACCATCAGCTTATCATTGGGAATCACGATCAATGAATCGACATGCTGTGACAGTGCTTCCATTCCGGTCTGCGCCGCTTTAAGACGCCTTCCTTCGAAGGAAAAAGGTTTAGTCACCACTGCTACGGTAAGAATATCCATTTCCTTTGCGACCTGCGCTACTACCGGCGCGGCACCCGTACCGGTACCACCGCCCATCCCGGCGGTGACAAATAACATGTCTGCGCCTTCAATCAACTCTGCGATACGGTCGCGATCTTCCAGCGCTGCGTCGCGTCCGATTTCAGGATTTGCTCCCGCGCCCAACCCCTTGGTAATTCCAGATCCGAGTTGCAACAGCGTGCGGGCTTGGTTACGCTTCAATGCCTGAGCATCGGTATTGGCGCAAATGAACTCGACGCCCTGAACCCCGTTCTGGATCATGTGATCCACGGCGTTCCCTCCGCAACCACCGATGCCAATGACTTTGATAACGGCTTCCTGTGTTTGTGTATCCATGATTTCGAACATAATGCTTCTCCTTTATGAAATGAAACAGATAATTACGCTTTAGACCACCCTGTTCAACTGCCACATTAGGTTAAAAATTGCCCTGAAACCAATTCCGCATCCTTTCGAGAATCCGCTTGAATGAATTGCCTTGCAGCCTGGTATGCTGGTGCCGTTGAAGCTGTTCCATGCCGGCGATAATCAAGCCGATACCTGTGGAGCAGCGCGGCGTGAGAACCACTTCCGCCAGACCGCCGCGATAGTGCGGCAAGCCCAGCCGCACCGGCATATGGAATATTTCCTCGCCGAGTTCCACCATGCCTTTCAGGGAACTGCTGCCGCCGGTGATGACAACTCCAGATGAAAGCAATTCCTCGAAACCGCTGCGCCGCAGTTCAGCCTGCACCAGGGAGTAAAGTTCCTCTACGCGCGGCTCGATGACTTCCGCCAGCGTCTGCCTGGACAGCTGTCGTGCACCGCGATCTCCCACACCTGCCACTTCCACCATTCCGTGCGGATCCGCCATTCCGCGCAGAGCGCAACCATAACGACATTTGATGTCTTCGGCGTCCTTGGTAGGAGTACGCAGCGCCATTGCAATGTCATTGGTAATCTGGTCTCCGGCAATCGGGATTACAGCGGTATGGCGAATCGCGCCGTGAGTGAACACAGCAATGTCAGTCGTGCCACCGCCAATATCAACCAGGCACACGCCCAGATCTTTTTCGTCATCCGATAGCACGGCCATTGCCGAGGCCAGCGGTTGTAGTACCAGATCGCGCACTTCGAGCCCACAACGGCGCACGCACTTCATGATGTTCTGCGCCGCTGATACCGCCCCGGTAACGATATGCACTTTGACTTCCAGCCGTACCCCGCTCATGCCGACAGGCTCGCGCACGTCTTCCTGACCGTCTATGATGAATTCCTGATTGAGGACGTGAAGAACTTGCTGGTCGTTGAGGATGTTCACTGCTTTCGCGGTTTCCATCACTCGCTCCACATCCAACTGCGACACTTCCTTGTCCTTGATTGCCACCATACCGTGCGAATTAAAGCTCTTGATGTGACTGCCGGCGATACCGGTATAAACCTCGCGTATTTTGCAGTCGGCCATTAGCTCCGCTTCTTCAAGCGCGCGCTGGATCGCATTAACCGTAGTCTCGATGTTGACTACCACGCCTTTCTTCAGGCCGCGCGACGGATGACTACCCATGCCGATAACTTCAAACCCGCCTTCAGGCTTGACCTCTGCGACGATGGCGACAATCTTCGAGGTGCCGATATCGAGGCCGACAACCAGATTCTTATTTTCATTGATTCTATTCATCGGCTTTACGAATCCTTAATCTCATGCGCTTTCTTCCAATTCTTCTGGCTCTTGCTGCCGCCTCGTTCATCGCACAGCGAATCCGTTGGGATAACGTAAATCCACATAACTCAATTGCTGATTTAGTTGCGCAATGCTGCGGTCATATACCTGCGCATACCGCTCCAGCCGCGCTTCCATCTGTTCGCGCCCGAGTTCCAATATGGTTCCGTTTTCCAGATGAACCCGCCAGGCGCGACGGGGCGAAAGATTGATCTGCTCAATGCTCTGCTGCAATGGCCGCAGCAATTTACTGAAAATGGCATACTGTCGTACCATATCGCGCGAACTTTCCTCTGGCCCATCGAATACCGGCAATCTTTCGTCGGAAGCGGCATTGAATATTTCGCCATGCGTATTCACCAATGCAGTGCTGCCCCAGCGTGCCAGCGCGACGTGTTCCTCAAGCGTCACTTCCAGGCTCTGCGGCCATTGCCGGCGCGCGCTTGCAATGCGCACCCACGGCAACTTCCTGAATGCGTCGCACGTCGTATCCAGATCAACAGTAAAAAAACTTCCCATAAATTCACTACGAACTGCGCCGGCGATCTGTTCTCGAGTCACATGCTTCAGTTCGCCGCTACCGTTGATGCTGCCAACACTCACCTCCTTCACCGGGAACACCGGTAAATTCACTGCCCAGTGACCCATTGCATACATGGCCGCCAGCGCAACCAGCGCAACCAGTGAACTAGCAAACAGATCCAGTGCCTGATGGTTATCCCACATGAGCCAGCTCCAGTATTCGCAGCACCAGATCATCGAATGATATCCCCGCTGCTTTTGCCGCCATCGGTACTAGGCTGTGGTCGGTCATGCCAGGCGAAGTGTTGGTTTCAAGAAAATAAGGTTTGCCCGATTCATCCAGCATCACATCCACTCTTCCCCATCCCTCGCACCCTAAAATCTTGTGCGCTTGCAGCGCCTGTTGCTGAATCACATGTTCCTGCGCGGCGGATAAACCACTCGGGCAAAAGTAGTGAGTTTCCGCAGACAGATATTTAGCGCTATAGTCGTATAGGCCGCCCGGCGCCTCGATTCTCACCAGCGGGAGCGCGATCTCGCCGAGAATGGCAACGGTCAGCTCCATTCCTTCGATAAATTGTTCCGCCAGCACCATCGTGTCGTGCTGCGCCGCCAGTTGGCATGCGGACAGCAAATCCTTTGCAGCCATCACCTTAGTCAAGCCGATGGTTGATCCTTCTCGCGACGGCTTGACGATCAGTGGCAGGCCCAGCTCTTTTATCGCTACGTCACAGTCACTTTGTGCGCCCAGCAAAACATGTCGGGGCGTATGGATTCCTACCGCCTGCCATAGCAACTTGGTACGCCATTTATCCATTGCCAGCGCACTTGCCATTACGCCACTGCCGGTGTAGGGAATTCCCATGAGTTCGAGCGCGCCCTGCACCGTGCCGTCTTCGCCATAGCGCCCATGCAGGGCAATGTGCGCCCGATTGAATCCCTGCTGCAGTAGCGCCTCCATGGGTTGTTCAGAGGGATCGAATGGGTGGGCGTTTACACCCTGGCGACGCAGCGCATCAAGTACGGCTTTACCGCTTCTGAGTGAAATCTCGCGCTCAGCAGAACGGCCGCCTAGGAGAACTGCGACTTTTCCAAAATGATCGTTACCCACAGTTGAGTTTTCCTGAAAGGTATATCCAAGGTGAAGTTTTGGGTTCAGCGCGATTCACTTGGCGACTCCAATAATTCTCACTTCCTGATCCAGCTCAATTCCAGTCTGTTTTTTTACGGCTTTACGTACCGCCTCGATCACCGCTTCGATATCCGCCGCTGTCGCATTGCCGGTGTTTACGATAAAGTTTGCATGCTTGAGCGAAATCATTGCGCCCCCAATAAAAAAACCCTTCAGTCCGCAGGACTCAATCAAACGCGCTGCGCGGTCTCCCGGCGGATTGCGGAACACTGAACCGGCATTGGGAAGATTCAATGGTTGGTTGTTGATGCGCCGGGTCAGCAAGTCCTTGATCTTTTCTCGTGATACCGTACCTTTGCCGTTCACCAATCTGAACCAACCCCCTACAAACCATTCTTCGCCCAGGATATTCTCCGCTTTCTGATCGTTGACTCTCATCTCCGGCTTCAACGCCACGTACCGATAGCCAATCTGATAATCTACGGCCGGACGTTTGCGTAGTTGGCCTGCACGGCTGAGCGTTTGCACCTGCTCGGCGATTTCCCACGTTTCGGCATCGTAGCAACCCGCATTCATTGCGAGTGCTCCGCCAACCGTACCGGGGATTCCCGCCAAAAACTCGGCGCCGGCCATATTATGCAATGCCGCGAATCGTGCCACCTTTGCGCATGCCACGCCGGCTTCGGCGTAAATCAGTCCGTCATCTTTATTCTGCTGCTCCAGCCGTAGATCGTTAAGCCGCGCATGCAATATCACTGCCGTGCCTTGCACTCCGCCGTCGCGCACCAGCAGATTGCTGCCAAGCCCGACTATATGCACGGGTTCATCCTGCTGCAGTCCGCGCAGAAATTGAGCAAAGTCAGCCAGATCGGCGGGCATATATACGCGCTCAGCCTTTCCGCCTGCGCGCCAGGATGTATACTTTTTCATCGGCTCATTCATGCGCATTCGGCCGCGCAACCCCAACCCATGGGTTAGTTCAATTTCCGACATATCCATTCATGAATTCCGTGATAAATTCCTGATGAGATGAATCCGTTCTTCAACTGTCACGTCAGCAAGCGCAGCCTATATTCCCTTCGCAAGACCAGGCGCCACGCCTCCCACCGATCCCGCCCCCATGACCAGTACAACGTCATTGTCCTGCGCCGCACCATGAATGGCGGCGGATAACTCGCTCACAGTCTCGACAAAAATTGGCTCGACCTTTCCTTGCACCCTCAATGCACGGGCAAGTGACTTGCTGTCGGCGGCCACGAGAGGCGTCTCTCCTGCCGGGTAAACCTCAGTCAATAGCAGGACATCGGTGGTAGATAACACTTTGACAAAATCCTCGAACAAGTCGCGGGTACGGGTATAACGATGTGGCTGGAATGCCAAAATCAGGCGGCGCCCAGGAAAAGCGCCGCGTGCGGCCGCAATGGTCGCCGCCATTTCTACTGGATGATGACCGTAGTCATCGACCAGGGTAAAGCTTCCACCCCTGCCGCTCTCATCATTAATCAGTTTGATTTCGCCATAGCGCTGAAAACGCCGGTCCACACCTCTGAAACCGGCCAATGCCTTGATTATGGCGGCGTCTGGCAACCCTATCTCATTGCATACCGCAATTGCCGCGAGCGCGTTTTGCACGTTATGCAATCCGGGCAGATTAAGCATGATTTTGAGCTTGCGGGTCTTGCCATTCACTCCTACCAGCGCAGTGAAATGCATCTGCCCGCTACAATGGCGAATATCGGCGGCGCGGATTTGCGCGGTATCCGATAAACCGTAAGTGGTAATAGGCTTTGCAATAGCAGGCATGATTTCGCGCACGCTGGCGTCATCTACACATAACACCGCCATACCGTAAAATGGAAGGTGCTGTACAAAATCGACGAATGCCTGCTTGAGCCTGCTGAAATCGTGACCATAGGTTTCCATGTGGTCCACATCTATATTGGTCACTACCGCCAGCACCGGTTGCAAATAGAGAAACGAGGCATCGGATTCGTCGGCCTCGACCACAATAAATTCACCACGGCCCAGCTTGGCATGAGAACCTGCGGCTTCCAATCTGCCACCAATAACGAATGTCGGAT
>JALYOY010000223.1 GCA_030856655.1 Pseudomonadota bacterium
CGGATGATCCCCGCTATTACAATGCCAATCTGGTAAGCAATCCCTATATCCGGCGGTGCAAGGGGTTCAGACGGCCCAGCTGATCAAAAGGCACAATGGCTTACCGGCTTACGCGAAATAAGCTAAACCGCGCGTTACCTGCGCTCCCGGCACATGTAATCTTTTTGATTTTTTATACTTATAGCGCCTCATAAATTCAGGTCTTGTAGCTCGGGTTAGCGCAGCGTAACCCGACAGCTCACCGGACATTTGCCAATCTCATTTGCCAGTCTCACCGGTCAAATAAGACGCAAACAGGTAAGCAGGCAGTCCATGAAGCGGAGGCTTGCAAATTTGGATTGAGAGAGATGCCAATGTACTTGACGCTCGCTACTTACAACATACATGCATGCATCGGCACGGATGGCCGCTTCGAACCGGAACGCATTGTGCGTGTGCTGCGGGAATTGAATGCGGATGTCCTGGCGCTGCAGGAAGTGGATCACCATGACGTCGACGGCTGCGACCTGCTGGATTATCTGGCCGCACAAACCGGCTTGACGGCCATTGCCGGCCCTACCCTGCTGCGCGAGACCCGGGACTATGGCAACGCCATATTGACGAAGCTTCCCATCCTGACAGTAAATCGGGTTGACTTGACCCTACCCGGACATGAGGCGCGCGGGGCACTCGATGTCACCCTTGATGGAAACGGCCGGCGTGTGCAGGTGGTGGCGACGCATTTGGGCCTTAGACCCTGGGAGCGGCGTCAGCAGGTTCGCCAACTGCTTAAACTGTTTGAAATTGGGCCCGCAAACGTTTATGTATTGATGGGCGACCTGAATGAATGGTTCCTCTGGGGGCGGCCCCTGCGCTACCTGCATGCGCACTTCAAGCGCACGCCACACTGTGCAACCTTCCCGGCGCGCCGGCCCTTCATGGCGCTTGATCGCTTTTGGGTGCACCCACGCAGGCGGCTCGCAAGGCTGGAAGTTCATGCCAGTGGTCTTGCGCGCGTGGCCTCCGACCACCTTCCCTTGAAAGCCATTATCGAAATGTGATTGGCATGATGGTACCCACGGTTTCCAGCCCTGTGCGGCAGTTCCTGGTTACACAAATAGTTAGCCAGTTTCATGCTTTCATATATTTGTGGCAGGATGGATGGAGCGAAGCGTAACCTATCATTCGGCATGTTCCGCAATTCAGGATTCAGTCCGGCAAGCTACGCGAAATGTTGCCTTCGAAACCTCTGAACAAGAGCGGAGGTTTAATTGGCGTGACAGAGTTTGATGGATTACGTACGCTTTACCTATCCTACTAAACCGAGAATGGTTCATAGGCATGGTTTCTCAATGCTGGGAAACAGGAGAAAACGATATGGCTCACCGACTTTTCCCCATGATGTTCTATGCATCTTGCATAGTAACAATGGCCTTGGCATTCTTGTCAATCGCCCATGCCCAACAAACCGACAGCATCTCTGGCGACTCATGGCAACTCCATCGCCCTGATAATCAGGCAAAACAAAAGGAATCCATCTCCGGCGGCGCATGTGTCGTCCAGACAGGGGCTTTCCCGGTCGGCTTCAATGCCTACGTCGTGCCGGATGGCGATCATCCTTCCTATCCGCCATTTTGCTCTCCGGTGCCCGCCGGCCCGCTGAATCTGGTGATTGATATCCTGGCGCCGGATATGCGCGAAGCGCCGCTTGCCGTGAGATTGATGAAGATAGAAGGCGGAGAAGAGCGTGAAGTATTGTCAGTGCCTGCTACGGAATACACCTCCGGAAATGTTCCGCTTGCGGTTAACCTGGAGCCGCTCGGCAAGTATAAGGTGCTGTTGATTGGCAACGATGGCTCGGGAAACGTCCGCAATCTGGTGAGCATTCCTCTGGAGGTACGAAAGGCGGGGGATTACGTTCATACGGGTAACGGAGGCACGGGCTGGGGTTTTCTGGTATTGGTGGTAGGGCTGGCCGGCCTCACCGGTTGCGTGGTTCATTTCTGGCGCCCCAAACCGGCTACCACAGGCACAGGCATTTCGAAGTAACAGCAGTGGCAATTACCGAAAATACTTCGCCTTTTTTATTTTTTAATCTATAAAAAGAGGGAGCTTGGAAAACTGAAATCCTGCAACACCTTAAGAAACGGCCCCCGGTCTCAAAACAGACGATCCACTTTCTGACAGCCGGGTTCCAACCATGTCAACAGAGGAGAAACTTATGCCAAAATGCGACGGATGTGGGAATGAGTACGACAAATCTTTTCAGATAATCGCCTCTGATAAAACCTATACATTCGATAGCTTCGAATGCGCGATTCAAATGCTTGCGCCCGTCTGCGCGCATTGCCGTGTGCGGATTATTGGTCACGGTCTGGAGAAGAACGGTGTGATGTTCTGCTGCAATCATTGTGCGGAAGAGGAAGGCGTGACAGAGCTGCGCGATCGCTTATAAGCGCGCCTGCGCCCAAAGCTCATCGCCAACGCCGACCCGAGGATCGCGAGCGCCATGTCCTTCTGCGCGTCCCAGACATCCCCCTGCGTTCCGAGATAAGCAGCGCCCAGATCGGGATTCACCAGCATTGCAATGATCGCTTCTATGATCTCAAAAGCTCCGCTGGATGACACGACGATTGCGGCTGGAACTAGTAACGCCCAGAAGCCGCGCATTCTCGTAATGCGGATGAGCACTTCCTGAACCGGATACGCCATCACGCCGAATGAAAAATGCACGACCCGGTCGAAATGATTCCGTTCCAGGTGAAACGTTTCCTTGAGCCAATCACCTAGCGGTACTTTTGCATAGGTATAGTGCGCGCCCGTCGCATGCATGACGAGGAAAAGAAAAATAAGCACGTAGGCGGAATCCGAAAGCGGCAACCGGCGATATATGAAGATCAACGTTGGCACGGAGACGAAAACGAGGAGGTTTTCGAGCAGCCAGTCGCTGCGTTTCACCGGCTCGACCGCAGCGATAATCCATATGATGACATAACAGACGCACAGCACCTGGAGCAGTCGCCGCTCGCGGAATGATTTCTCCTTCATTGGAGCCACCCATTCATCTGGGGGCGCTCATTTCATGGAGAAACGCAGCGTTTTGGTTTCGGAGCGGCACGCTCTCGCCAGTATACGAGCAGCATTGCCGTTAGCGCACCGAGCAGCGCGACACCCAGATCGAACTGCATGTCCCACTCGTCGCCCTGCGCGCCGAGCCACGCCGGGCCGGTGCCGGGACTGACGATCTCCGCCACCAGCGATTCCATGACTTCAAAGCCGACGCTCGCGGCCAGGACCAAAGCCACCGGCAACCAGTTCGCCGCCCAGCCCCGGAGATTACCCGTACGGACCAGAAGTTCGCGAAACGGATATGCAAGCAGCAGTCCGAACCCGAAGTGTATGATGCGATCATATGGATTCCTGCGCAGGCCAAGCATCTCCTTCAACCAATCGCCAATCGGTGAGTTCGCGTAGCCGGTATGCGTGCCGATTGCGTGCAGGCCGAGGAACAGCGCGATCAACAGATAGGAGAGATTCGAGAAGGCAAATCGCCGGTAAGTCGCCACGAGGATACAGGCAAAAATAACCACGAGAATATTCTCAAGAGCCCAGACCAACCAATCACGGGGGTTGATCGCAGTGCCGATCCAGACCAGCGCATAGGCTGCCAGCACCATTTGCAGGAAGGGGTTTTGGCTAAATGATGGGGAAGCGGTCATATCAAACCTGCCAAAAATGTCAGCCAGCTACAGCGCGATCCCTAAGTACCCTAAATACGCCTAACTACCGTACTCGTGTGTACTCATGTCCCAGGTCCCGGGATGGTGGTACCATGCTCATGCCCGCTGCCGCCCGCTAACCTTTGCGACGGCATGGTGAACAACTAGCACGCAGCTTTCAATTCGTTGCCGATTTTCCAACGTTTCAATAGCTGAATCTGTACGGTGAGCCACATAAAAGGTGGGAGCTCAGAATAAGTCCCGCGAAAGTCCCGCGATGACACCTCGAACCGGCTATGTCTAATTTCCCCTTACGTTCACCACCGCACAGATCGCGTATGTGCTGAAGGCGCATTATTTCATTTAGGTATTTATTCGCTCCAGTACCCAATTCAACTTGTGCAGGAGAGGCGGATAAATTTTTTCAACAGTTGCAGCCATCTTCACACGCAAGCGTTCAGTTTGATAGGAAGCTTGCTGAATGGTGAAACGGCTTTTGACTAGGAGAAGACCAAATGTTAGGAAAAATTGTAACGATCGCTGCGGTTGCCGCAGGCGGGATGCTGTTATCGAAACAGCTCAGGAAAACTCGTAATTCAGAAAAAACGACGATTGAAGAGTCTATCGAAGTTAATGTGCCTGTCAGCGTTGCATACAATCAGTGGACGCAATTCGAGGATTTTCCCAAGTTCATGAAGGGCGTCTGCGAAGTACGGCAGCTTGATGACACGCACTTGCACTGGCGTGCCGAGATCGCCGGTAAAGAGGAGCAATGGGACGCCGAGATCACCGAGCAAACTCCCGATCAGCGGATCGCTTGGCGCAGCACCAGCGGAGCTGAAAACTCCGGTGTCGTGGATTTCCATAAAAGCTCCGATTCAACAACCCGGATCATGTTGCAAATGGATTACGGTCCGAAAGGCTTCATGGAAGGGCTCGGAGATGCATTGGGAGCAGTAAAGTTACGGACCAGAGGCGATCTCAAGCGTTTTAAAAAATTCCTTGAGGAACGTGGGAGCGAAACCGGCGCGTGGCGCGGCTCGGTTGCTCAGCATTAAAAAGCAGCTGTAAGCAAATCTAGCGGCGGGAAAAAAGACAGCCACTGCGCTCGAAGCCCGCCGCCGTTTTACTCTTCCTTTGGTTGAAGCTCATGTGTTTTCGATATCTCCGGTGCCCGTGGTCGTCTGTTTGTTCCCTCGCTTGAAACTCATGTAGATAGAGCATTGCGACCGTTCGATGGACCACTACATAGGCTTGCCTTACGGATGAGCTTTATCTAAACTATGCAGTAATCAAGCGAATACCGCACTAATACGATACGACACGATAGCGAGGAAAATCTACCGGCAGGCCACCGTTCTGCTCAACCACCAGGAGACATGCATGAAAAAACTAATCGTTCTGGCAGTCGGGTTGATGGCCCCGGCATTTTCGGCCTTTGCAGAAATGCGTGAGATCCACGATGCGCATATTGCCGACGTTGTGGTGACCGCAAGCACCATTGCGATCGAGGCTGCCAAGCTGGCGCAGTCCAGATCGTCCAACGAAGAAATCAAATCGTACGCGCAACGAATGGTTGGCGACCACACCGAGGTCAGCCAGTCGGCTATTGAACTGGTAACCAGGCTCAAGGTGACGCTCCAGGACAATCCGATCAGCCAGAGCCTGAAAGCCGGCGGCGAAACAGATTTTGCGAGGCTACAGGCACTGGGCGGTGCAGAATTCGATAAAGCATACATCGATCACAAAATCGTCCTCTACCAGAATATGCTCGACACGATCGACAACCAGTTGATGCGCAGCGCCAGCAATCACGAATTGAAAGTCCTGTTGTTCAACCTGTTTTCTCCCTTTTCCCTGCATCTTGATGATGCCCAGAAGATCCAGGAATCGTTGAATCAATCTGACCCCAAAAGCTAGCTCGACCGCAAACTCGTCACCTGATAGCATTCCTTCGAGGCCTATGAATCACCCCAGTTTGGTGCTTATGTAGGATGGGTAAAGCGTAGCGTAACCCATCAAAACAACATGTCAATTGCCTCGGTCGCTGGTGGCTCATCAAGGCAGCGTCTTCACGCAGCTTGACGGATTGCACCCCGAGGTATGGAATAAGCCGAATGATAGATATAGAGGCATATTATCGTCAGGCAGAATCCGGCCAACAGCACGCAACCAATAATCCCAGGAGATAAATCATGACCACGATAAACCCCTATCTGAGCTTTAACGATAATTGTGAAGAAGCGTTCAATTTTTACAAATCGGTATTTGGCGGGGAATTTCTTCAGATAGTACGTTTTAAGGATGTGCCTTCCGAACAGCCAATGCCGGAGGGTGAAGGTGAAAAAATTATGCACGTTTCTTTACCCATCGGACAAGGAACCACCCTGATGGCTAGCGATACGCCAGAAGCATTTGGAAAGGTAACAACTGGCAACAATTTTTCAATTTCCATCCACCCCGACAGCGAAGAGGAAGCAACCAATTTATTCAATGGGCTGTCAGCAGGCGGACGCGTGACGATGCCACTCCAAAAAACTTTTTGGAACGCATACTTTGGAATGTTCGTCGACAAGTTTGGAATTCAGTGGATGGTAAATTACGACTACGACCGACAAAAATAAGCCGCTTGCCCGTAATTATGACTATTGGTATAGCCACATCTTTACGGACAGGCAGCGTTTCTCGGAACGCACAGGTAGCACTTGCCGTCCTGATCCCACTCACAGCATTTATTGGGGAAACAGGTACCACCGGTAGGACTGCCACCACCACCGCCACCACCGCCGTTACCAGGCACATCAATGAGATCCAGGCAATCACGGCAAAATCCAAATAAAGTTATGCCTAGACAACCTGCATAGCATGCTATGACGGCAGCAGGACCTGCTGGTACAAGTGCGAGGCAAGCAGCACACCGATAATCGCGCCATTGCAAAGAATGTTTTTAGCAAAACCGCACGCTTGGGGAGAAACGGCTGGGCGATTACTCAGATAACCCCCATCGTCGCTACCTGCATAGTGCACGCTGGTTTGATAAAGCGATGCTTCCGCGGTAAACCCTGGCATGTTCATTCCATCACCCCTAGCTTGCGGTCATTTATTGCGCTAGCGATCGCAATAAAAAGGCGGTTCCGTGCGAAGGGAAATGTTTCGATAACGCGCACATAAGCATTTTCGGTAAGATTACTTCACGGGACAGCAAATATCCGTACGATAGCGCACCAAGTGCTCCATATCGTTTTGTGGGAAGAACCTTGCTATCCGATATTGCTTTGCCGGAAGAATTTCAAGCAGAACTTCTACCCTGCCTGGCCGGCAATTGGGTCCGGCAACAAGTTCCGGCTCTCCATTTCCATACGCAACCTGTCAATCGCCTGGGCATGGATGACATCCAGCGCGTCATAGGCTTGGTTTCGATAGGACACTGCCCTGAGCATCCCACATGACATGGATTTTCGTATTTCGCGCAGCCCGATTTTCTCCCCGCAGTACGCACGGATGATCTGCTCGATGCTTCGGCGGCTATGCAACCCAGTGCCGAAATTTGCCGCCAGATGGCACGCCAATAGGTCGAACC
>JALYOY010000224.1 GCA_030856655.1 Pseudomonadota bacterium
TCTCTGAATAAGGCCGCGAGTTTGCCAGCAGGGACGCAATGGCGACTTTGCGGGACGGGTTACACGAAGGGAAGGGGCGGGAGCGGCCGATTCCCTTCGCCAGGAGCAGCCTGACAAAGCAGACCACCCGTAACATGCCGCGCAACGCAATCCATAAAGGATTATACACCCGGCATCGTTTCAGGTACGAAATGCCGCGCGCGCCCTACCACGAATTCCTCCATACTACACTGGTAAAGCGCCTCAAGATTGGGTCGGTTGATCGTCTCTTCCGCAGTTCCGGCAATAACGTGGCCATCATCGAACAGCATCAGAACATGGTCGCAAAAACGGCTCACCCAGCCAATATCATGCAGCACTATCACGAGCGTTCTGCCTTGCCTGGCCAATTCACTAAATAGCGCCATGGCGAGAAGCTGGTGGCGCAGATCGAGGTGTTGCAGCGGTTCATCCAGCAAATAACATTGAGGTGACTGGGTGAGCAGTAAAGCAATACGCGCGCGCTGACGCTCGCCGCCGGAAAGCGTGACGAGTGGGCGGTGAGCGAGACTGGTCAACTTCATGCGCTCAATGGCTCGGACTGCAATGTCCTGGTCAGCGGCTTCCCAACCAAATATGCCTTTGAGATAAGGATAGCGCCCGAGCAACACATACTCGTACACACTGCCCCAGAACTCGCCGGGTTCTTCCTGCAGCATAATACCGAGATAGCGGGCAAGGTCGCGCCGCGCCCAGATTTGTGGCGCTTTTTCTGCCACCGTTATAGATGACTCATTTTCGTTATCAGCGCGACGTAAGCCGCCCAGGGTATGTATCAAGGTAGTCTTGCCGCAGCCGTTCTGCCCGAGTATGGCCCAGCATTCGCCTGAATTCACGGTCAGGTTCAAGTTGCGGCACAATACCTTGCCTGGATATTGCAAGGTTAAATTTCTGGTTTGTAGGATCACACTACATCCGGCAGTTGGGAGGGCGTGCGCATCCGCCTATAGCGAACCCACCATAAAGGTGAAGGTCAAGTGACGCAAAAAGTCTTTGTGGATCATAGCGCCGAGCGGAAAATGAGTGAAAAATGAGCGGTCAACTGCCGAATCTGGGATATCCGTTGGCGCCGATTGCAATATCCAGCTAGTTTTTGCCGATTTTCTATACTCGCAGGTATTCGCTTTTACGCCCCAGCCAGCGTTGGAGATGATGTGCCGCGGCTTTAGGATGGTCCCGGAGTAATTCCTCGGCGGCGGTACGGGCGGCATCAAGTAGATCCCCATCTCGTTCCAGATCGGCAAAGCGCAGCATGGGTACGCCGCTCTGGCGCGCACCCAGAAATTCGCCCGGGCCGCGTAGCCGCAAATCTTGACGTGCGATTTCAAAACCATCCGTGTGTTCGAAGATAATTTTGAGCCGCTCTTGAGCCGTTGCGGACAGCGGTTTCTGATATAGCAGTATGCATATACTGGCTTCCGCACCGCGTCCTACACGACCGCGTAACTGATGCAATTGTGACAGCCCCATGCGCTCGGCATGCTCAATCACCATCAGCGAGGCGTTAGGCACATCCACGCCAACCTCGATCACCGTGGTTGCGACCAGTAATTGGATTTCACCCTGCTTGAATGATTCCATCACCGCCAATTTTTCCTGCGGTCGGAGCCGCCCATGTACCAGGCCGATTCTAAAATCAGGAAAAGTCAGGCTCAACGTTTCATGAGTCTCTAACGCTGTCTTGAGTTGCAAAGACTCGGATTCTTCAATCAATGGACACACCCAATAGGCCTGCTTTCCACCATGGCAAGCTTCTCGGATACGCGCGATCACTTCATTGCGGCGGGTGTCCGCGACCAGTTTAGTCAACACCCGGGTCCTGCCAGGCGGTAACCCGTCTATTACCGACACATCCAGGTCGGCATAATAGCTCATTGAAAGTGTGCGTGGAATGGGTGTCGCACTCATCATCAACTGATGCGGCGTCGAGCCTGTTTTAGCACCTTTCATCCTCAGCGCCAGCCGCTGATGTACGCCGAAGCGATGCTGCTCGTCGATAACAGCAAGCCCCAGCCTGTCGAATTCAACCTGATCCTGAAATAATGCATGAGTGCCAATGGCAAGCATGGCACTACCTTCGGCGATATTGCCGAGCATTATTTTTCGCTGCTTTTTTTTCTGATTACCGGATAACCAGGCAATCGTAATGCCCAACGGGGCAAACAGCGGCCCAAGCCAGTTGGAAAGCTTCTGATAATGCTGTTCGGCGAGGATCTCGGTCGGAGCCATCAGTGCGGCTTGGTAGTTATTTTCTATTGCCTGCAACACAGCCAATGCAGCGACAATGGTCTTGCCGCTGCCTACGTCACCCTGCAATAGTCGTTGCATTGGATGGGCCGCTGCAAGATCGCGGCTGATATCAGCCGATGCTTTCTTCTGCCCGCTGGTGAGCTTGAAGGGCAGTAATTCGAGCAGCGCTTTCGTCAGCCCGTTTTGTTTAGGCAGAATGGGGGCGCTACGACTTCGGCGCTGGCGATAATGCAGGCGCATGGATAATTGTTGCGCCAGTAATTCATCGAATTTGATCCGCCGCCAGGCGGGATGGGTGTGTTCCTGCAATAGAGTGGCTGATGCATCCGGTAACGGTTGATGCAGAAAAAATATGCTGTCTCTGAAATTTTGCAGTCGATAATGCTTTAAAAGCGTATCGGGGAGGACTTCCGAGAGACAGCCTTGGGGATCGCCGCTATCGAGCATCCGACGGATCAGTTTGCGTATTGTTTCCGAGGAGAGTCCCGCAGT
This sequence comes from Pseudomonadota bacterium, assembly GCA_030856655.1. Lineage (GTDB taxonomy): Bacteria > Pseudomonadota > Gammaproteobacteria > Burkholderiales > Nitrosomonadaceae > Nitrosospira. The sequence goes on from JALYOY010000224.1 coordinate 2,782, forward strand.
GGTGGGGTAGACCGGCGTCAGCACATCGGCCAATGGCTCGTATTGGCGCACAACGCGGCATTTCGGATGAACCATTTCAGTACCGAAAAAGCCTGGACGCGCTTCCCCTAGCAACCGGACCCGCGTACCGACGGAATATGCCTTCACCTGGCTGGCATAAAAATTGAGAAAGCGCATAAAGAGAACGCCGGTGCCGTCCTCCACCTGGCACACCAGTTGGCGCCGTGGGCGATGCATGATTTCGCTGTGGATAATTACGCCTTCAACCTGCACTACCTTGTTCTCGGGCACGTTGTTGATGGGATAAAGATGTGTTTCGTCTTCGTAGCGCAGCGGCAAATGCAGTACCAGATCGAATTCATCGGCGATGCCAAGTTTGGCGAGTTTTTCTTGCATTATTTTGCTCGCGAAAAAATTGTCATCGCTATTACACTCATCGCTATTACACTTCACCCCTGCAACCCTAAACTCGGAAATTGCGCCGAACTTACCAAAAAGATGAAGTTCAAGTTAGACAAAAAGTCATTACTGGTCATGGTGCCGAGCTAAAAAGTGAGTGAAAAATGAGCGGTCAACTGGATCTACGATAATACCATTACTGCGTCCATTTCCACTAACGCCCCGCGCGGAAGCGCCGCCACGCCTACCGCAGCACGCGCCGGATACGGCGGACTGAAATAACCAGACATGATTTCGTTCACCCTGTCAAAGTTGGCAAGATCGGCCAGATAGACATTCAATTTGACGATATCACTCAAAGTGCCGCCACTCGCCGCTGTCACCGCCTTCAGGTTCAAAAACACCTGTTGGATTTGCCCCTCGATACCCACCACCATTTGCATGGTAAATGGATCCAACCCAATCTGGCCGGAAAGATAAACCGTATTCCCGCCGTCGACGCAGATCGCCTGAGAATAGGTGCCAATGGCCTGGGGGGCGTCGCTAGTTTGAATCGTCTTTTTTTTCATTTGATCTCCTTTACAGTCTTTGAACGTGGAAGAAGCAGGCTTGCAAATTTGAATTCATGAGCGTGTTCTTTGCGATATGATGAAGGGAATGCCGGCATATTTCAACCGGTGGAACCATGACCGACAGGCGTTATAGCGGCTTCGAAAATGAGTAGCAGGCAAGCTCAGTTGACCGCTGAGCGCGGGCAAAAAAATTAGCGTGGAGTCTACAGGATTTGCATGACATACGTTTGGACACGGCATTGGATATAGCGAAACACTTTCTGCGGG
>JALYOY010000225.1 GCA_030856655.1 Pseudomonadota bacterium
GAATTCTTCTTTGGTCCAACCGAATAACTCGACCAAGGACGTATCATCCAGACCATTGCGTACAGAAAAATCATCCTCACCGGAGATCGCCGCGAATTTGTTCCACGGACAGATCAACTGGCAATCATCGCAGCCATACACCCGGTTGCCGATCAAAGGACGCAGCGTTTCTGGAATACTGGCTTTATGCTCGATAGTAAGGTAAGAAATGCAGCGTCTGGCATCCAGCCGATAAGGGGCCACTATCGCCTGCGTGGGACAAATATCGATGCATTTCGTGCAACTTCCACAGTAACTGCCGACAGGACGATCTACGGGTACCGGCAAATCTGTATACAGCTCACCCAAAAAAAACATTGATCCGGCTTCACGCGAAAGCAAAAGCGTATGCTTACCACGCCAGCCGAGACCGGCTTTCTGCGCCCACTCCACTTCCATTACGGGCGCGCTATCCGTGAACACCCGGTAATTGAAGCGATTCACCTTCGCGGTGATTTTGTCGGCAAGTTTTTGCAAGCGCCCACGCAGCACCTTGTGATAATCGCGCCCAAGCGCATAACGGGAAATGAACGCCTTATCGCCCTCCCGTAACACTTGCCAACTGTCTCTCGCTGCGGGCGGCGTATAATTCATGCGCACAGAGATCACCCGAAGCGTGTCGGGAACGAGCTCAGCCGGGCGGGTTCGCCGCGTACCGTGCTTTGCCATATAATCCATCTCACCGTGATAACCCTTGTTCAACCAATCAAACAGACCCGATTCGGCTTGTGTCATCTCGGCGCCAGCATCCGCGATGCAAATATCCTGAAAGCCGAGCTCCTTGCCCCAGGCCTTGATCATATCGGCAAGCTCGGTTAAAACCACAGCGGAATCCGGCACGTCTGCCGGATCTTTGGAAATCTTTTCTTGCATAGTTCTAATCATACCGGTTCTGCCGCCGCGCATCACTCTACTCGCAATCTTGCCGATGAAACCGCAACGCTGGCACTTGGCGCGGAAATCGCGGCAATATTGCATCCCGGTCTTGTCATTTTTCTGAGCGGTAATCTCGGCGCGGGCAAAACCACGCTTGCGCGAGGGATCTTGCGAGGTTTGGGTTATCAGGGAAAAGTAAAAAGCCCGACCTATAATTTAATTGAACTTTATAAAATTTCTAGGTTATACTTCTATCACTTTGATTTCTATCGTTTCAATGATCCTACAGAATGGGAAGAGGCCGGTTTCCGAGAATATTTTAACGCGGACTCGGTCTGCTTGGTGGAATGGCCCGAAAAAGCGGGCGGACTGCTTCCCAGAGCAGATTTGCAGTTTCTTTTCCATATTACTGAAACACATCGTAACGTCGAAATTCAGGCAAACACGGAGGCGGGTAGACGGTGTTTGAAGCATTGGCAAGCCCTAAGCTCTCTCTGATCACGGCAACAGCAGATCATGAAGCTTAGTTGATAAATGAGCTGAAAAATGAGCGGTCAACTGCCGAAATTAGAATCAACGTTCGTCAAGCTTTTGTCGATGACGGCGCTCCTGTTGTTGTCGCTCAGCACTTTTGCTAACACGACAGTCAGTTCCGTTCGTGTCTGGCCAGCGGAGGAATACACTCGCCTTACACTGGAATCCGCTTTGCCCATCCAGTATTCCGTGAGCATGGTAAAAAATCCGGATCGTGTAGTGGTTGACTTGGAACACGTCGTCCTCACCCCGGAACTCGAAGGACTGCCGGATAAAATCGACGCCTCCGATCCCTATATCCGTGCCGTTCGTATCGGACGCTATAAGCCGACCGTATTGCGATTAGTGCTGGACCTCAAAACCGAGGTCCAGCCGCAAGCATTTGTTCTGAAACCGGTAGGTAATTATGGCCACCGGCTGGTGCTGGACATTTATCCCGCCATCCCGCTGGATCCACTCATGGCATTGCTAAATGAGAATAATGCAGCAATGTTACAGACTGAGGCTAATACCGAAGCCAGAATAAGTGTAAAAACAAGCGCAGCCGATAGCAAATCTTCCAGAAGCACTGAAATTTTCAAAAAAAACAAGCCGGAAACGATGCGGCTCATAACTGTTGCTATCGATCCTGGACACGGCGGTGAAGATCCCGGTGCAACAAGCCGCAGCGGCACGCATGAAAAAAATATCACGCTGGCAATTGCCAGAAAACTCAAAGCCAAGATCGATAAAGAACCCAACATGCGTGCAGCACTGACACGTGACGGCGATTATTTCATATCACTGCCGATGCGCTTGGTCAAAGCGCGCCTGTTGAACGCTGATTTGTTCGTGTCGGTGCATGCCGACGCTTTTATCAAGCCGCACGCGCGCGGCTCCTCGGTATTCGCGCTTTCCGAGCGCGGCGCGACTTCCGCTGCCGCCCGCTGGCTGGCGAAGAAGGAAAATGCAGCGGACTTAATCGGCGGGGTTAATCTGGATATTAAAGATCCCTATCTCAAGCAAACTTTGCTGGACCTGTCGCAAACGGCAACCATCAATGACAGCCTCAAGCTCGGCAGGGAAGTTCTCTCAGAAATCGGCGATATCAATCATCTGCACAAGAGCGATGTGGAACAGGCGGGATTTGCCGTGCTCAAGTCTCCCGATATTCCCTCGATCCTGGTAGAAACCGCTTTCATCAGTAACCCGGATGAAGAAAAGAAATTGAAAAATTCTGTCTATCAGGACAAATTGGCCGACGCGATACTTGCCGGAATCAAGCGTTACTTCGCCAATAATCCCCCACTGGCACGTTCAAGAATCGTGTCACTGGATTAATTTTCTTCTTCTTGTCCGCAACTGATCCGGCTTCCTTTTCTTAGAGGTTCCTAGCCGTAGCACTGCTTCTACGCCATAATCACGCCGTTGAATCGTCCGGAATGCTGTTGTGGAAAATGAAGATCTTTCCAGATTAAAAATCGACCGCAGCGGTACTGCCGGGATAACCAACCGCAAGAAAAGCCCGCGCCTGATCGTTACTTTCGCGGTCGCTGCGCTAATATTAGTGGCGGCGCTCTATTTACGCGGCGGCTCAACAGTAGAGGTGGAGTCCGCCACAGTTACGGCCGCCTATCCTTCACAATCGTTCACCTTGCTCAATGCCACCGGTTATGTGGTTGCACAGCGTAAGGCGGCGGTGGCATCAAAGGCAACTGGACGCGTGGAGTGGCTGGGTGTGACAGAAGGCAGCCAGGTTACGAAAAACGAAATCATCGCGCGGCTGGAAAACGCGGATGTCAGCGCCACGATGGAGCAAGCGGCGGCAAATATCAGGGTAGCAAAGGCAAATTTACAGCATGGGCACGCGGAGTTGATCGATGCACAGGCAGCATACAACCGTGATGGCGAACTGCTCGCCAAAGGTTTTATTTCGCAGTTCGCATATGACATGGCAACCGCCCGCTACCATAAGGCCCAGGCTGCCGTCCAGGGCTATGAGGCATCCGTCAGCGTGGCTAAGGCGAATCATCGCGCGACGCAGATCGCGGTGGAACAGACGCTCATTCGTGCCCCGTTTGATGGGGTGGTCCTGACTAAAAGTGCAAATATAGGTGATGTCGTAACACCCTTCTCTTCTGCGCTCGACGCCAAAGGGGCAGTGGTCACTATGGCGGATATGGCTACGCTGGAAGTCGAAGCCGATGTAGCCGAATCCAATTTATCAAAAGTGAAGCTTGAACAGCCTTGCGAGATCCAGTTGGATGCGCTACCCGAAATACGTTTGCGCGGCGTGGTGCAGCGCATAGTGCCAACAGTGGACAGGGCGAAAGCCACAGTGGTGGTAAAAATACGATTTGTTGATCTTGACCCGCGCGTTCTGCCGGAAATGAGCGCGAAGATTGCCTTTTTAGAAAAAGAAATGGCTGCTGAGCAGCGCACTGCCCGGACTGTGGTGCAGCCCGACGCCATTATCCAGCGCAATGGAAAAGACGTGGTATTCATCATTAAAGACGAAAAAGCAGTTGAAACGCCTATCGAAACCGGTAAAAAAATTGGTGACATGGTTGAAGTTCTGAAAGGCCCCCGGGCCGGTGACAAGGTAATACTGCGTCCCGGCGATGGACTCGATAACGCAGATAAAGTCAAAACGGTGGCGAAATAAAGACGCGCTCGTGTAGCACCGCAGCAATACTGGTAGATAAACGGATTCAAGTGCTAACATGGAAAATATATCTGAGCCCATTGTCCAGATCAGGCATCTCACAAAAAGCTACCGTCGTGGCGGACAAATGGTGCCTGTACTGACTAACCTTTCTTTTGACATTATTTCAGGCGAGTTCATTGCCTTAATGGGGCCGTCCGGCTCTGGCAAAAGTACTCTGCTCAACCTGATTGCCGGAATAGACAAGCCAGACAGCGGCTCATTGAAAGTTAACGGAACTGACATCGCCACGCTGTCAGAAGCGGATCTGGCCGACTGGCGTGCAGCCAACGTTGGTTTCATTTTCCAATTTTACAATCTGATGCCGGTGCTGACGGCATTTGAGAATATTGAATTACCATTGTTGCTGACACGGCTTTCGCGCAGTCAAAGGCAGGAACGCGTGGAACTTGCATTGTCGATGGTGGGATTAACTGATCGTATGGAGCACTATCCTTCGGAGCTATCCGGCGGGCAGCAGCAACGCGTAGCAATTGCTCGCGCCTTCATCACCGACCCTCTCATCCTGGTCGCCGACGAACCGACCGGCGATCTTGACCGGGAATCGGCGGATGACATTCTATCCATGCTTGAACGGCTGAACAGGGAGATGGGCAAAACTATTATTATGGTGACACATGACCCGCATGCGGCTAAATCAGCCCGTTCAATTCGTCATCTGGAGAAGGGGGAACTGGATGTAACGAATTGATCAAGGCTGTTATCCTTTGTCTTTTCCTTTTACTCATCTTTTCCGGGGGCATGCCCATCGTGTACCCGTAGATTTTGCAGACATGCATTTCCTGAAGCTTATCCTGAGAAATACGTTGCGGCACAAACTGCGTACCGGCCTGACTGTGCTGGGCTTAGTCGTAGCAATACTCGCTTTCGGGCTGCTGCGCACAGTGGTGGACGCTTGGTACTCAGGCGCGGAAAACGCTTCAGCAACGCGGCTTGTGACGCGCAATGCGATTTCGTTGGTGTTTCCGCTACCGATCAACTATCAGGAGCGAATTCGCAGAATTCAAGGCATTACAGCAATTACGCATGCAAGCTGGTTCGGTGGAGTTTACGTGACCCCGAAGAATTTCTTTCCGCAGTTCGCCATCGATGCAAAAACCTACTTCGCGCTTTATCCTGAATACCGCATCTCACCGGATGAAATGAAAGCGTTCCGTGCTGATCGCAAAGGCTGTGTCATCGGTCGCAAGCTGGCGAATACGTACGGCTTCAAAATTGGCGACACGATTCCTCTGCGTGGCACGATTTATCCTGGCGCTTGGAGCTTCACGGTACAGGCGATTTACGACGGCGCAGAGGCTGGAACGGATACTTCGCAGTTTTTCTTCCATTGGGACTACCTTAACGAAACAATGAAAAAAGCCGTGGCGCGTAGAACCGATTGGATAGGTGTATACGTGATTGGAATCTCCGATGCGGATAGAGCCGCGGAAATATCGAATGAGGTGGATGCAATGTTCGGAAATTCTCTTGCCGAAACCCTTACCGAAACAGAGAAAGCATTTCAACTAGGATTTGTTTCCATGACTGAAGCAATTGTTGTGGCAATACGCATTGTTTCGTTCCTGGTAATTTTCATTATCCTAGTAGTAATGGCGAATACAATGGCAATGACCGCACGTGAGCGCATCGGAGAATATGCCACCCTCAAAGCACTGGGTTTCGGTCCACGCTTCCTGGCCGGACTGATATACGGTGAGTCAATCGCAATTGCGCTGGCTGGCGCGGTGATTGGTATCTTGCTCACCTTCCCTGCCGCCGACGGATTCAGCAAACAGGTCGGCACGATGTTCCCGGTATTTGGCGTCTCTCTGGAAACTGTTTACCTGCAAGCAGCTGCTGCCATCGCGGTTGGTATTACAGCGGCAGTGCTGCCCTCCATTCGCGCAGCGCGGGTGCCCATCGTAGAGGGCCTCAGGAGCATTGGTTAGTCTACCCAAGGACAGGCGGGCGTGATGGTGAAGATGTAGGAAGACGTTCGCAAATCGAATTTTAAAGATGCCATATGTCTGTTCCGCTTTCCTATATCTGGCGTAACCTCGTCGCCCGCAAGCTCACGACACTGCTTACCGCCGGCGGCATGGCTCTCGTGGTATTCGTATTTGCAACGGTATTAATGCTGGAAGAGGGCCTCAGGAAAACACTGGTTGAAACGGGCTCGCCCGACAATGTGGTGATTACCCGTCGTTCCGCCGGTACTGAAGTACAAAGCGTCGTTGATCGGGAGCAGGCAGCGATCGTGGAAAACCAGCCCGAAGTCGCCTACGGTATAGGCGGTTTGCGGCTTGCCTCAAAGGAAACGATAGTGCTGATTTCCCTTGCCAAACGCAACTCCAATAAAGCTTCGAATGTATTGATTCGCGGCATAGGGCAAACGGGAATCGAGCTGCGGCCACAGGTGAGGATTGTCGAGGGGCGCATGTTTCGCCCTGGTTCAACGGAAATTATTGCCGGCAAAAGCGTTGCTGAACGTTACCAGGGTGCAGGCGTCGGCGAAACATTACGTTTCGGACAGCGGGAATGGACCGTGGTCGGCATTATGGATGCCGGAAAAACCGGTTTTGATTCGGAAATATGGGGCGACGTGGACCAGTTGATGCAGGCGTTTCGCAGGCCGGTCTATTCTTCAGTGATATTGAAATTGAATGATCCAGCGGTATTTATTCAACTCAAAACCCGCATTGAAAATGATCAGCGTCTTACTTTGGAAGCGAAGCAGGAAAGTGTTTTTTATGCTGAGCAATCGCAACTGCTGGCAAATTTTATTCGTTACCTGGGAATGATATTGTCGATTATTTTTTCTGCCGGTGCGATTATCGGCGCGATGATCACCATGTACGCTTCCGTTGCTAACCGCGCCGCGGAAATCGGCACCCTGCGGGCGCTCGGATTCCGCAGAAAAAATATCCTGTCAGCGTTTCTCGTGGAAGCAGTGATGCTCGGCGCGGCGGGTGGCGTAGTCGGCTTGGTATTGGCATCATTCATGCAATTCTTTACCATTTCCACCATGAACTGGCAATCCTTCTCCGAACTCGCGTTCAGCTTCACCTTAAATGTAACGATTATCGTCAAATCGTTTGCATTTGCGCTCATCATGGGCATTGCTGGCGGTTTTCTTCCCGCCGCACGGGCCGCCAGCCTCAATATCGTGGACTCGTTACGGGCAGCATGACTCGTCGTGACCTGCGCCCAGGCGAATCATGTCAATCTTGTGTCCGGTGCCTTCCCGAACGATGAAAGAATTATTTGCGAGCCTCTATTATGCCCATGTGAAAACCGAATTTTCCCTGGCGGCGCTCCTCAAAGTAACGCTTCAGCGGTTCGCGGATAACACGAAAAGCCAACGTCTGCCAGGGAATTTCCGTCTCACCAAAAAGCCGGACGTCCAGGCTTTCGATTCCGGGTTTGAAATCCAGGTCCAGCAGTTGCGCGCGGAACAAAACGTGCACCTGATCGATATGAGGCAAATTGTAAATGGCGTAAAGAGCCCCTATCTCAACCCGGGCGTTGGCTTCTTCCAGAGTTTCGCGTTCGGCGCCCTGAACCAGAGTTTCTGCATTTTCCATGAAACCCGCAGGCAATGTCCATAAACCGAGACGTGGCTCAATGGCTCGGCGGCATAATAATATCTTGTCCTCCCATTCGGGTATGCAGCCCACTACTATTTTCGGATTCTGATAATGAATAACGCTGCATGCGGAACAAACGTAACGCGGCAACGTATCGCCTTTGGGAACACGCAATTCCACTCGGGTGCCGCAGTTACTGCAGAATTTCATTATTCTCCGGTCAATTTCCTGAATGGTGAACTCTCGTTCAGTTCGTCTAAATAATGACTGATATCTTGCGCCTCATGCTTCAGATAATCTCCAATGGCAGCGGCGAATTCTGGATGCGCAAGCCAATGCGCCGACCAGGTCCTTACGGGAAGAAAGCCACGTGCAAGCTTATGCTCCCCCTGGGCGCCGCCTTCAAACAACGCGATATGATGGGCAATACAGAACTCAATGGCTTGATAGTAGCAGGTCTCGAAATGCAATCCGGGCACAAATTCCGTCGCGCCCCAATAGCGCCCATATAGCGTGTGGGAATTATGTAAATTGAGTGACGCGGCAATAGGTTGATTATCGCGCAATGCCAGAATCAGCAGTATGTTTTCCGGCATGCTCTTGCCAATCTGCACGAAAAACTCCAGATTGAGGTAGGGCATGGAATGGTGATCGCGGTAAGTTTTATTGTAGCAATTGGCGAAGAAACGCCAGTGATCATTACTTGCATCATATCCGGTTAGCCACTGAAAATGGATGCCAGCGGCATGTACTTTACGCCGCTCCTGCCGAATCTTCTTGCGTTTGACATGGCTCATTCCCGCAAGGAATGCGTCGAAATTTTCATAATTGCCCCCCGCCCGATTTTTCCAGTGAAATTGGATGCCGTGCCGCAAAATCATCCCCGCCCTCTCCATTTCGCGTGCTTCATGCTCTTGCGGGAAAAGGCAGTGGAAAGATGAAACCCCTGTCTCCGCATTTTTATCCTTCGCCATTTTCAATACAGCCGAGATAAGCAAGGCACGGTGCTTGGCGGTCTCCGCCATCAACCGACGTCCCGTTACAGGACTGAAAGGCACCGCGCTCAGCAGCTTGGGGTAATAAGGATAGCCGTAGCGCCGATAAGCGTCTGCCCAGGCCCAGTCGAATACATATTCCCCATAAGAATGACTTTTCAGATAAAGCGGCAATGCGCCACGTAAGGCATGACCTTCCCATAATGTGAGGAATTGCGGCATCCAACCGGTTTTTTTTGAGGCGCATCCAGTCTCATGCATGGCGGAAAAGAATTCGTGCCTTAGAAACGGATCATCCCCCGCAAGCGCGTTCCATGCCGTGACAGAGATACCGTCAAGCGTATCGGTTATTTTAATTTCAAATTCCGGAGTCATGAAGAATTTTCACGCGTGCACCGGATTCGCAAAAACGCGCTGGGATTGCCGCAGCACTAGACGACAATCAGCGAAGCGCATTGCGCCAGCGCGCCAGTGCCGCCATATGTCAATCTTCATATTCAAGCACATTTTCATAGCCTTTTGCCAGCCTCCCAACATACCGAGGGGTTTCTCTTGCTGCGCCATGCGCTCCACTGATTGACGCCCTACACGGTGGCTGGTTGCATCATCCACGGGAAGATCCAGATACGAGGCCGCGGCCCGTGGAGGACGGCTCGTTCTGGTATTATTCAACAGATTTTCAATGCAAGGATAGTGGAATCAACCATACCGCCCTCATGAAGCTCGCCATTGCCCAAATCAATTGCATAGTCGGCGACCTTAGCGGTAACGCCGGTAAGATTCTCGATTTCGTCCATCAGGCAAGCAATGCAGGGGCCGGATTGGTCATTACACCCGAATTGGCTCTGTCTGGCTATCCGCCGGAAGATCTGCTATTACGCGACGGATTCCGTCTCGGTTGCAGAAACATGCTTGCAGATCTGGCCAAAGAAATAAGCGGCATAACGCTGCTGGTGGGACATCCCCATCTTGGCGGCAACAATCTTTACAATGCGGCCTCGGTCATCCGTGACGGTAAAATTATCGCCACATATCTCAAGAATCAGCTTCCCAATGACAGCGTATTCGACGAGCGGCGTTATTTCGAGCCCGGCTCAGATTCCTGTACGTTCGAGCTTGAAGGGGTAAAATTCGGTGTCAACATTTGTCAGGATATATGGCAGGAAGACGCAGTCACTCGCGCCAAGGAGGCAGGAGCGGATGTGCTGCTGGTGCTGAACGCCTCCCCCTACCACATGCGCAAGCAAGCCTTGCGCTATCAGATAGTGCGCCAGTGTATCAGCGAAACAGCAATGTCCGTTGTCTATGCCAACTTGGTGGGCGGGCAGGATGAACTGATATTCGACGGCGCCTCTTTTGCCATGGATAGCAAGGGCGAGCTTACTCATCAGTTTGATGAGTTCAGGGAAATCCTCGGCCTGATCGAATTGAAAAACAGCATTCCCGTACCAGGGGAAATCGCATTGTCGCCAGCCCTAGAAGCAAGCGTTTACCAGGCGTTGTGTCTTGGCCTCAAGGATTATGTTGGAAAAAATCGCATACCGGGCGTTTTGGTGGGGCTCTCCGGCGGCGTGGACTCGGCGCTCACAATGGCAATTGCAGTGGACGCATTGGGCGCCGATAAAGTGCGTGCACTAATGATGCCGTCGCAATTTACCGCCGACATAAGCCTACTGGATGCACGCGCGATCGCAAAAATATTGAGTGTGCGTTACAGCGAACTTTCCATCGAGCCAGTGTTTGACGAATTCGTAGATACGCTAGCCAAGGAGTTCGTGGACCCGCGGCATCAAAACCATCCGGATATCACCGAGGAAAACCTGCAAGCGCGCATACGCGGCAGCCTGCTGATGGCATTATCGAACAAATATGGAGCGATTGTTCTCACCACCGGCAACAAATCCGAAATGGCGGTAGGCTACTGTACTCTTTACGGTGACATGGCGGGCGGATTCGCGGTACTGAAGGACATAAGCAAAACCATGGTGTACCGGCTCTGCCATTACCGCAATACGGTAGGACACGTTATCCCGGAGCGCGTTATCCGCCGCGCGCCCTCGGCTGAGTTGCGCCCTCACCAGACCGATCAGGACAGCCTGCCCCCTTACGATATACTTGACGCCATTGTCGAAGCCTATATGGAACATGATTCGTCGTTGCAGGAAATTATTGGTATGAACACGTATGCCGAAGCCGACGTCCGGCGTGTAGTACAACTTATCCGCCAGAATGAATACAAGCGCCGCCAGTCGCCGCCAGGTATCCGCGTTACCCAGCGAGGTTTTGGCAAGGATTGGCGCTACCCGATTACATCGAAATATCGAGACGAGTTTTAGCACCTATTAAGAGGCTGAGTAGGCCAATGAACTGGGATTAAAGTTCTTGGAACCTCGTATAATCAAGTCCAAAGAGCACAACTGCGGGCACAACCGCGCCCCGGTCTCTCAGGAAAAATATATTCGAATTAGGGGAAACGTATCATGAAAAAAATCGAGGCCATCATTAAACCCTTCAAGCTCGACGAAGTGTGCGAAGCCCTCAATGAGATCGGCGTAAGCGGGTTGACCGTCACTGAAGTTAAAGGATTCGGCAGGCAAAAAGGCCACACCGAGCTCTATCGGGGTGCAGAGTATGTGGTAGATTTCCTGCCGAAAATAAAGATCGAAATAGCGGTGGCTGAAACACTGGTGGACAGCGTTATCGAGACAATTGTTAATACTGCGCGTACTGGCAAGATCGGTGACGGCAAGATTTTCGTCACCGACATTGAGCAGGTAGTGAGAATACGCACGGGTGAAACGGATGAGGCAGCGATCTAGCAGCTTGTCGAATTCTGGGAAATCGGCTTCAAGCAAGCGCTATGGATTACACGTACTAGCTCGCCCCTGTTTCGAGCCCAACCTTCAAATTCATTGATATCGCTTCGGTCAAGTATGTGGCGGCGCCTCTACCGTACTGGCCCTTTTCGTATTCCTCATTTTGGGTTCCATCGCCACACGATGGAACTTCACCACCGAACAGTCATCTTATCTACATGAAATTTCGCTGTTTAACGGCCATTCTGCTGATATTGTCTGTAGCTAATGGCCTTGCTGATGAACTGCCTGAGCTCGGCGATGTTTCGCAGACGACCATTTCGCCACGCCAGGAACGGGAACTTGGCCTGCAAATCATGTCCGAGATTCGTGCTGACCGCAGTTACCTTGACGACGCAGAAATAGCCGGTTATCTCACCAATCTCGGTAATAGGTTGATCCTCAGTTCGAACGAGGCTCATCCTGATCAGGAATTTGAGTTCTTTGCCCTGCAAGATGCCCGTATCAACGCATTTGCACTGCCCGGCGGCTTCATGGGTTTCAATAGCGGACTTATTTTAACCGCGCAAACTGAATCGGAGTTGGCTGGCGTCATGGCGCATGAAATCGCGCACGTCACCCAGAAACATCTCGCACGCATGATCTCCGGGCAAAAATACAGCATGCTGACTTCTCTGGCGGCGGCGGCAATAGCAATTCTGGCCTCGCGTAGCAATCCTCAGGTGGGACAGGCTGTTCTGGTTGGCTCGCAAGCTCACCAGATTCAGTCGCAACTGGATTTCACCCGTGACCATGAGAAAGAGGCCGATCGTATCGGCCTGAGTATCCTGATGAGTGCCGGCCTTGATCCGCGTGGGATGTCGGCGTTTTTCGAGCGTTTGCAACGAGCCGGGCGATTCCAAGAAAACGGCGCGCCTTCGTATCTGCGCACCCACCCAATCACTTTTCAGCGTATCGCGGATATTGAGAGCCGCATCCAGAATATACCCTACCGGCAAGTTCCCGACAGTCTCGATTTCCAGCTGGTGCGAGCCAAACTCCGCGCCGGGCTGGAACATCCGGGGGACGCGGTGGAGCATTTTGATTCCGTTTTGCAGGATAAACGTTATAGCAATGAGGCTGTGGAGCGCTACGGGCTGATCAATGCCTTGTTGCGAGACAGAAAGTACGTACGCGCGGATAAAGAATTGGTGCAGCTATATGAAAATTTACAGTCCGACGCCGATGAGGCATTGGAGAATCACAACCTCAATGCAACGCTTTGGAGTGCACACAAGACACCGCAGCCAAGCGGAATGATCGAGGTGCTGGCCGAGCGCGCCAGACTTGCAATGCAGCAGCCGGCGGACGCCCTTAACGTTTACAAAACTGCGCCACGGTTAAAATACAACTATGCCAGCGCGGATCAAACGCTGGAAAATCACCAGCTCGGTACGACGATCCAAATTACACGTAAAACACCACAGCCAAGCGCCATGATTGAGACTCTTGCGGCCCGAGTCAAGCTTGCTATGGGACAACCCGATGAAGCCCTCGACATTTATAAAGCTGCGCTACGTATATATCCGCAGCACCGGGCATTAATCTATGACTACGCCGACGCGCTGCTGCGCACCAATAACGCCGACGCGGCGCTCAAATTTGTCAGCGGGGAATTGCAGTTTACTCCCAACGACGTACGTCTTTACAGACTGCAGGCACAAAGCTATGGAGCGCTGGGGGACATGATGATGCAGCACCGCGCGCAAGCGGAAGTCTACACGCGGCAGGGCAAGGTGAATGCCGCCATCGAACAGTTGCTGATCGCGTTGGAAGGTAACGGCGGCGACTTCTACCAGAAATCCAGTGCGGAGGCGCGCCTTAAGGAATTGCGCGCAATGGCTGCCGACGCCAAAAAAAGAAAGTAAGGTCTTCAGCAGCTTAGCAATTAAATGGACAGCTCATCGTCCAAGAAAAGCGCTGCAACACATGCGGTCCCGTCGGTGCATTTGGGGGCTGGCTGTTCCACGTTGCGGCATGATTTATAAACTTCCCATACTCAGGTAATATCCGGCTTTCATTTTTCCCCCGCCGCGCACCGGATGTCCCTCAGTCCCCTCACTCACGTATGACGTTTATCCGCACCAGGCTACCTATTGTTATCGTGGTGCTGCTGTTGATTGCAGTTGGCTTGTGGTACTGGAAGGCTGGCGCTGAATCCACGCAAGAACGCTACAAGACCCAGGCAGTCGACCGCGGAGATATTGTACAAAATATTTCCGCTAACGGAACACTTAATCCCGTGGTGCTGGTCAATGTCGGCACCCAGGTATCGGGCACGGTATTCAGGCTTTATGCAGACTTCAATGATCGGGTCGAAGCGGGAAACATATTGGCTGAGCTTGATCCGGCGCTGTTTCAAGCCCAATTGCAGCAGGCGACAGCAAATGAGGTAAATGCCCGAACCGCGCTGAAGCTGGCAAAAAACAGAATGACACGTAACCGCGCCCTTGTAGAACAGGGCTTTATTTCTCCCGATGCGTTGGACGCGGTCGAACAACAACTGGAAGCGGCTCGCGCCCAGCTTGCGGTAAGTGAGGCACAGCTTGCGCGCGATCGTACCAATCTCAACTACAGTGTGATCCGTTCGCCCATTTCCGGCGTAGTAATCGCGCGCAATGTAGATATTGGCCAGACAGTAGCAGCGAGCTTTCAGACGCCTACCTTGTTTCAGATCGCGAAGGATTTGCGCCAGATGCAGATAGATACCAGCGTGGCGGAGGCGGACATCGGCCAATTGCATCTCGACCAGGCAGTAAGTTTCACGGTGGACGCTTTCCAGGAGCGCGAGTTTACCGGCACGGTAAAACAAGTGCGCCTCAACCCCACCATCCAGCATAACGTCGTTTCATACAACGTGGTGGTGGCGGTGTCCAACGACGATGGGGTGTTGCTCCCCGGCATGACCGCCAATGTGCGCTTCACCGTTAACCAGAAACAAGGCGTATTGAGGGTACCCAACGCGGCCCTGCGCTACAAGCCAACCGAGGCCGATCCGGATAGCGTGATGGCTCCCTCCAGGCAGCCAGGGACGCACGTGGTTTATCAGATAAAAGACAATAAGCCCGTTTCCATCAATGTGAAAACGGGCATTGCCGATAGTAATTTTACCGAAATCTTGGAAGGTGAAATCAGGGAGGGCGATAAGCTGATAATTCGTGAAATCGCCGATAAGGAAAAGCCAGGCAGTAAACTCAGATTCAGAATGTTTTGATGACCTCGCTCCAGCACCATGCATTCGATGAACCGCTGATCAAGGTAGAGAATCTTTGCAAAATTTATAGCCTGGGCGATGGCGTCAATGGGACGGTTAACAGCCAGGTGTTGTTTGACGTAAGCCTTGCTATCAACCACGGAGAATTCGTCGCCATCATGGGGCATTCCGGTTCCGGCAAATCCACTCTGATGAATATACTCGGCTGTCTCGACACGCCCACCAGCGGAAGCTATTGGCTTACCGGACGCGAGATAGCGCAGCTTTCAGACGATGAACTTGCCCGCGTCCGCAACCGCAATATCGGCTTCGTATTCCAGGGGTTCAACCTGCTGAAACGCATGACAGCGTTGGATAACGTGGCGGCTCCGCTACTCTATGCCGGCGTGAGCCGCTCGGATAGCCGCAAGCGTGCGCTGAAGCTATTGCAGCAGACCGGCTTGGGAAACTTTGCCGCGTATCAGCCCAACCAGCTTTCCGGCGGACAGCAGCAGCGCGTCGCAATCAGCCGCGCATTAGTCAATAACCCGCAGCTTATCCTTGCGGATGAGCCTACCGGTAATCTCGACACGCAGACTAGTCGTGAGATTATGACGATTTTCCAGCAACTCAATCGCGAGCAAGGTATCACGATTGTGCTCGTGACTCACGAAAACGATATCGCCGCCTGCACTCGGCGACTGGTTCGGGTTAAGGATGGGCGAGTGGTGCACGATGGCGCGGTGC
Organism: Pseudomonadota bacterium; assembly: GCA_030856655.1. Classification (GTDB taxonomy): domain Bacteria; phylum Pseudomonadota; class Gammaproteobacteria; order Burkholderiales; family Nitrosomonadaceae; genus Nitrosospira. Next base: position 15,513 of record JALYOY010000225.1, read on the forward strand.
CCGCATGAATCTGTTTGCCATCATTGGCGAAGCGCTGCGGGCGCTGCGGCTCAATCGTCTGCGCACTGGATTAACCATGCTCGGCATGATCATCGGCGTGGCGGCAGTGGTATTGATGCTCGCTGTTGGTCAAGGCGCGCAGACCACAGTCAACCAGGCTATCGCCTCAATGGGCAGCAATCTGTTTATCGTGCTGCCCGGTGCCACTTCCTCCGGCGCTTTGCGTTCCGGTAGCGGCGGCGTGCAAACCCTGACGATCAGCGACGCACAGGCTATTGCCAACCTTCCCTCTATCAAAACGACCGTGCCGCTTATCACCGGGACGGCGCAACTGAATTATGGCACTAATAACTGGAGCACAGTCGTGACTGGTGTCACGCCGGATTATTTCGAGGTGCGTGACTGGGCGATGGAAAGTGGCGCGGTATTTTCCGACGCCAATCTGCGCGCCGCCGCGCGCGTGGCGGTTCTCGGTTCCACCACCTCAAAGAATCTGTTTGGCGAGGAAGACCCGACAGGCAAAACCATACGTATCAAGAACAGCCCCTTCCAGATCGCTGGTGTGCTGGTCGCGAAAGGGCAGAGCCTGGATGGGCGCGACCAGGACGACAGCGTTTTCGTGCCCGTTACAACCGGCCAGCGCCAAATTTTTGGCACCCAATTTCCAGGGTCGATACAATTTATGATGGTACAAGCCCGTTCGGCGGAAGTGATGGAAGAAGCGGAAACCGAGATCAACCGATTGTTGCATCAGCGCCATCGCATTGCCGAAGGCATGGAAAACGATTTTACCGTACGTAACCTGGCTGCGCTTGCCGCCGTTGCAACGGGTGCAGCCAAGGTTATGTCGTTAATGCTAGGCGCGATTGCGTCGGTATCGCTGCTGGTGGGAGGCATCGGCATCATGAATATCATGCTGGTATCGGTAACCGAGCGTACTCGCGAAATCGGTATCCGCATGGCCATTGGCGCAAATCGTCGCGCCATCCTCACGCAATTTTTGCTGGAAGCGCTGGTGATCTGCATACTGGGCGGCCTGATAGGTATCGCCATCGGCATTGGCGGCGCCTGGGCGGTGAGCCGGGTGGCCGATATGGTGGTTGTGATCACATTCAGCATGGTTGCGCTGGCATTTGCCTTCGCCTCCGCAGTGGGAATATTTTTCGGCTTTTATCCGGCCAGGAAGGCCGCTGCTTTGAAGCCCGTGGAGGCGCTGCGGTATGAATAATTCTGTCTCCATAGAGGCAGAAGACCCGTTGAATTAGAATCCCCGCCCCTCTCATCCAAATAAACACCCGATAAGCGTTCTTTACGTAACGCACGAGTGTAACGTGTAGCTTGACACTCAACATTTACTTGAGTAACATTGGCTATGAAGATAAGAAATGTAATCCATAAGGGATTACGC
>JALYOY010000231.1 GCA_030856655.1 Pseudomonadota bacterium
GGCGGGGTGGACTACACTGGAATTTTGCGCGCGGCTTATTCCAATTTCGCTTCCGGGGGCGTACGCCAGGGTGCAAGCACTATCACGATGCAGGTTGCACGGAATTTTTTCCTGACCAAAGAAAAAACGCTGACCCGAAAATTCAGTGAAGCGTTGCTTGCATTCAAGATTGAACACAGTTTAAGCAAGGACGATATCCTTGAACTTTACTTCAACCAAATTTATCTCGGGCAACGCGCCTATGGTTTCGCTGCCGCGGCACAGGTCTATTTCGGCAAAACGCTGCATGACATTAATCTCGCTGAAGCCGCGATGCTGGCGGGGTTGCCCAAGGCGCCCTCACGCTTCAACCCGGTGGTCAATCTCAAGCGTGCCAAAACACGGCAACTGTACGTACTCCGGCGCATGCATGACCTAGGCTATATTTCTACTCAGGAATTCAAAGAAGCGGAAAAACAACCGATAACCGTCAAGCGTGAATTACAAGAATTCGCCATGCGCGCCGATTATGTGGCGGAAATGGCGCGGCAGGCCATGTATGAACGCTACCAGGAAGATACCTATACCAAAGGTTACAAAGTCTATACCACGGTGAAACGGCTGGATCAGGAAGCCGCCTATAAAGCAGTTCGTCAAGGTGTGATGGATTACGACAGACGCCACGGCTATCGAGGCCCCGAGGCCGTTATTGATTTGGCAAAAAATGACCTGGACCGGGAAGAGATACTGGAAGACGCCTTGCAGGAGGTAGGCGATAGCGATGATATCCATGCTGCAGTGGCGCTGGTTGCCAACCCAAAGTTCGTCAAGGCCTATCGCAAAGGTGGAGAAATTGTTGAGATTACGGGTGATGGCCTTAAGTTCGCGCAAAAATTTCTTGTCAGCAATGCGAGCGCCAGCCAGCAGCATATCCGCCCAGGGTCATTAATCCGGATACGGAAGAATGAAAAGGGTGCGTGGCAGATCGTGCAGCTTCCTCAGGTCGAAGCATCGCTCGTTTCAATAAACTCGCGAGACGGGGCGATTCGCGCCATGGTGGGCGGCTTCGACTTCAATCGCAGTCAGTTCAACCACGTCACGCAGGCATGGCGCCAACCAGGATCGAGTTTCAAGCCATTCATTTATTCCGCTTCTCTGGAAAAGGGTTTCACTCCAGCAACGGTTATCAATGATGCGCCGCTTTCCTTTACTGCTGAGGAAACGGGAAGTGAACAGTGGGAACCGAGGAATTTTGATGGCAATTACGAAGGTCCGTTACGCATGCGCGAAGGACTCGCCAAATCCAAGAATCTGGTGTCAATTCGTATTCTTCAGGCAATTGGTATCCAGTATGCGCAGGATTATGTCGCTCGCTTCGGTTTCGATCCAAAACAGCATCCCCCCTATTTGCCTATGGCGTTAGGCGCTGGGTCGGTTACGCCAATGCAGATGGCAGTGGGTTATGCGGCTTTCGCCAATGGAGGTTTCCGCGTATCCCCTTATTTCATTCAGCGTATAGAAGATGAGAAAGGCAATATATTGGAGCAATCGCAACCAGCGCTGGCGGCGAAAAAGGCGAAGCAGATCATAGATCCGCGCAATGCCTTTTTGATGACCAGCATGATGCAGGATGTAGTACAACGAGGCACTGCGACCAAAGCAAAACAATTAGGCCGCACGGATCTAGCCGGTAAAACCGGTACCACCAGCAATTACGTCGACGCATGGTTTTGTGGTTACCAGGCCGATCTGGTCGCCATCGCCTGGATTGGCTTTGACAATCCCAAATCGTTGGGTAATAACGAAACCGGAGGCCACGCAGCCCTACCAATGTGGATGAGCTATATGGGCAAGGTATTGAAAAGCGTTCCAAAGGCGGCTTATACGCCCCCGCCAGGCATCACGACAGCCAAAATCGATCCCACAACCGGTCTTCGGGAAGCCGGGGGTACGATGACGGAGCATTTTCTACAGGAGCAACTGCCGCCCGAAGCGGACGACAAGGTGGATGATCCTGCCAAGTCGGTGGAAGATATAATAGGCGACTTATTGTCGCAGTAAATCATTTCAGCACTTTGCAATATCCGCTATTTTTCCTGCTTTAACCATTCCGCCGCATCCAGCGCGTAATAAGTTAAAATGCCGTCCGCACCCGCCCGCTTGAAAGCCAGCAAGGATTCAAGAACGCAAGCTTCTTCGTCAAGCCAGCCGTTTTGGGCCGCAGCCTTGAGCATGGCATATTCTCCACTGACCTGGTAAACAAAAGTGGGGGCACCAAACTGGTCCTTCACTCGCCGCACAATATCGAGATAAGGCATGCCGGGCTTGACCATCACCATATCAGCACCTTCTTCCAGATCCAAGCCCACTTCCCATAGTGCTTCGTCGGAATTAGCCGGATCCATCTGATAAGTGTATTTATTTCCCGTGCCGAGGTTGGCAGCAGAGCCTACCGCATCGCGAAAGGGCCCATAGAAACTGGAAGCATATTTCGCCGAGTAAGCGAGAATACGCGTTTGAGTGAACTTTTGTCGCTCTAGCGCCGCGCGAATTGCGACAATGCGCCCGTCCATCATATCCGATGGCGCCACGACGTCAGCACCGGCTTGAGCATGTATCAGCGCCTGCTGTGCCAATACTGCCACGGTTTCCTCATTCATCACATAGCCATTGGCATCGATCAATCCATCCTGGCCATGGCTGGTGTAGGGGTCGAGCGCAACGTCGGTGATAATGCCAAGCTCAGGAAAACGCTTTTTCAATTCCCTTACTATACGGGGCACAAGGCCCGTGGGATTGAATGCCTCGGCGGCAGTAAGATTTTTCAGATTGGGCTCAATAACGGGAAAAATTGCAATTGCCGGTATTCCGAGTTGCAGGCATTTTTCCGCTCGGTACATCAGCAGATCCAGACTTTGCCGAACCACTCCCGGCATGGAGGAAATCGTCTCCTCGCGTTCCTTTCCATCCAATACAAATACCGGATAAATCAGATCGTCTGAATGTAAGTGATTCTCCCGCATCAGACGTCGTGAAAACTCGTCGCGGCGCATACGCCGCATCCTTTTCTGGGGAAACTGACTGAAAGCTGACATGATTGGCCTAAAAATAAATTCGAGAAAAAATAAAAAATCGGGAACTTGTATGCAAATTTTTTATCTTATTTGCAGACGGTGTTTGATTGTCTCCCGCTTTTCCTCCCTGAGCGGGTACCTTAATCCCCTATTAAGGTAGTTTGCCCCCGGTTTTATTCCCCTTTAACCGGGGGTTTTTTATTTTTGGTTTACTTTTGCCTTGTTCAGGGTTTAATTCCTGCAAGTTCGTATCCAATCGAAGCCATGTGCCCAACAAGGCAGCCGCTTCTTCAACCCCTTCCTTGGTCATACTGGAAAATAATTGTACGCTGCACTGCGGATAAGTCTCGCGTAAGAAAAACAGCACGTTTTGGAAGATTTTCCCGGCCTGCTGACGGCTAAGCTTATCCGACTTGGTGAGCAGTACATGTACCGGTTTACCAGTTGACGCGAACCATGCCAGCATACGTCGGTCAAGCGGGGTTAACGGATGCCGCACGTCCATGATAAGTACCATGCCATGGAGCGATTCCCGCGTCTGGAGGTAGGTACTGAGCAGATGTTCCCAATGGTGGCGGATCTCAGCAGGGACTTTAGCATAACCGTAACCAGGCAAATCGACCAGAAAACGACCGCTTCCAAGCTGAAAAAAATTTATGTGCTGTGTACGTCCTGGCGTCTTGCTGACGAAAGCAAGACGGCCACGATTGGTGAGCGAATTGATGGCGCTGGACTTGCCGGCGTTGGAGCGTCCTGCAAAAGCTATCTCCACTCCATCTGGAGGTGGCAAGTTTCGCAGTTCATTGACAGTCGTATAAAAGGTTGTGTGCTGAAAGACAGACATGTATTTTTTTCAAGTCAGGCGCGGCATAAAGAATTGTTGGCTGTGTTACCGGGTGTTTAGAAAACTATAGCGGTATCTGGGAATCTTCCTGCGCAATCAGTACCA
>JALYOY010000241.1 GCA_030856655.1 Pseudomonadota bacterium
TGGTTATCCAGCATTAATCCCCCCAGCACAGACTGCTCCGCTTCAACCGAATGCGGCGGCATTTTGTAGGATTCAAGCAACTGATCGTTAGTGGCCGCGGTGAGAAATTGAGCCATGAAATCCATGTGGCGTTACAAATATTGGATAGATTCTACCACTCGCAGCGTGTCGAACTTGAAGAATCGAGGCCAAAAAGGAAGGGTAAGGATAGATTCTGCGCGTTTTGAAGACCACCCAGTTGGTCCATTGGCCTAAAAGCGGCGATATACTGGCGATGCAGACGTTTGCAGCCGACTTTCGTTGATCGCCGCTGAGCTGTTGGACGGCGCAGAAAAATTAAAAAGGGCTATTGACAGCCCTTTTTAATTTATCGGGAAGGAAATGCGTTCAGGAAGTAGTTTCGCCTTGGACTGAAACGACGATATGCGCCAATACGTCGCTGTGCAGCGCAATAGCCAGCGGGTGATCGCCCACCTGCTTTAACGACCCTTGCGGCATACGTATCATTGAACGCTCAACCTCAAAGCCCTGCGCTTTGAGTGCTTCCTCGATATCGGCGTTGGTGACCGAACCGAACAGCTTGCCATCCACCCCGGCTTTCTGGGTAATTTGAACCACCAATCCGTCCAGTCTAGCTGCATAAGCCTGAGCCGCATCCAGTAACTCCATCTGTGTTTTTTCCAATTCGGCACGCTTTGCTTCGAACTCGGCAATGGCGTTCTGAGTCGCCCGCTTTGCCTTACCCTGCGGAATCAAAAAATTCCGCGCGTAACCATTTTTTACTTTGACAACATCCCCTAACTGGCCGAGGTTAACAACCTTTTCCATCAGTATGATCTGCATACTGTTACTCCTCAGTGTAAATCAGTATAAGGAAGCAACGCGAGAAAACGCGCACGTTCAATGGCGATACCTAACTGACGCTGGTAACGCGATTTAGTGCCGGTAATGCGTGCAGGAATGATTCTGCCATTTTCATTAATAAAATCTTTCAATAACTCAACATCCTTGTAATCCACCGTCTTGATGCCTTCCGCGGTGAAACGGCAGAACTTCCTGCGCTTGAACAACGGGCGATTTGCTTTCTTGTCTTTTTCTTTGTCCTTGCTATCTTTCCGTCTTGACGTAAAACGAGCCATAATTTTTTCCTATTTCCTTAGTCAAATACCTTAAATAAGATCGATAGTATTTACATGTAAAACCAGTTGCGAACTCATGCGGCTTTTTTTTGCCAGAAAACCGATCAGCTTTACCTTGGTGCCCAGTGCTATGCCGACAATGCTGTCAGCCATGTGCGCCAGCGCAACCGAGGAAATTTCACACTCTACTCGACGAGGCATGCCTGCTTCAATTAGACGGGAGACGTGGCTGATTTTGAATTCCGCCACTGCCACTCCCGCTGGTGTGTAACGCAAGCCCACGATTTCAGTAATCTTGCCGCAAATTACCGCTTGGTTGCAATTCAATTAATTTTATCTGGCCTTACGCTACGAAAGTTTCCCTGAGCTCTTTTGCCGCAGGCGAGGCCGGCCTTGATTTTTCTTCGCGCATCATCGGCGAAGCCACCGTCACAGGCCCGTCCATCTTAATAGTCAAATGACGTAATATCGCGTCGTTGAATTTGAACCCATGATCCAGTTCGTCAAGGGTTTCCTGGTCGCATTCGATATTCATCAGCACGTAATGTGCCTTATGAACCTTCTGAATGAGATAGGTGAGCTGGCGCCGCCCCCAATCTTCCAGGCGATGAACTTGCCCATTCCTGGCCGTTACGATACCGCGGTATCGCTCAATCATTGCGGGCACCTGCTCGCTCTGGTCGGGATGGACAATGAAAACGATTTCGTAATGTCGCATGCAGTCTCCTTATGGGTAGAGCTCCCCGAGATGCGAACACGGTGGAGCAAGGGTTGAAGAGGTCGGTACTATACTGAAACAGTGGGCAAATATCAATCAGGAAACGACGTGCTTAAAGCTTAATCACCTTAAGAAATGAATAAATAAAGATTTAACGTGCAAAATTACTCATTCACCGTTACGTGGGGCCACCTTTGCACGTTGACGGCGCGTCTCAAACAAGCATATGCCGGCGCTAACTGAAACATTCAGGTTCTCTACGCTACCCAGCATCGGAATGGAAACAAGCTGGTCACACGTTTCACGTGTAAGCCTGCGCATGCCTTTTTCCTCGGCGCCCAATACCCAGGCAATAGGTCCCTCAAGCCTGGCCGAGTTAAGGTCGGTGCCTGCGTCAGTGGTGGCTCCAATCACCGACACGCCGCGCTGTTTCAGTTCCCGTAAGCTGCGGGCCAGATTGGTCACGGAAATATACGGGACAACGTCAGCAGCGCCACTCGCCACTTTGTGCACCGTAGCGGTAAGGCCGACTGCACGATCTTTTGGCGCAACCACAGCATGCACACCAAAAGCATCCGCCACCCGCAGGCAGGCGCCCAGATTATGCGGGTCATGGATGCCGTCCAGCACCAAGAACAAGGCCGGTTCGGTGAGAGTATCAAGCACGTCCTCGATGTCCACGTGACTGCGGGATGCATCTATATTTGCCGCCACGCCTTGATGCCGGGCATCGCCAGCCATGCCTGCAAGTCTTGTGTTATCGCATGCAATCAATCGAACCCCCTGGTCTTCGGCGATTTTTGCCAGATCACGCGCACGCTGGTCGCGGCGCTCAGCATCAAGAAAGATTTCCCTGATGCTGCCGGGATTCTGCCGCAGACGGCTGGTAACAGCGTGAAAGCCAAAGATAAGGCGAATATTGGACATTTTTATAAAGAGTGTACTGCGGAGGCACCGTTCTTCGCCGTAGCTGATGATAGCAAAAGTTCAGGGAGCCCTATAGTGTTAGCTCTTGAATTCTACTCACCATCCCCGGCCAGTACAAAATCGATCTTGCTGGTTTCCAGATCGACGCGCACGATCTTGACTCTGAGCCGGTCGCCAAGACGGTAACGCTTGCTACTACGCTCACCCAGCAACATGTGCTTGGCGGCGTCGAAATGAAAATAATCGCTGGGCAACTCGGAAATGTGCACCAACCCTTCCACATAAATACCATCCAGCGCTACAAAAAGGCCGAAACCAGTTACGCTGCTAATGACACCCTCAAAACATTCGCCGATCCTGTCCTGCATGTAATAACATTTGAGCCACGATTCCACATCCCGGCTGGCGTCGTCAGCGCGACGCTCTGTCTGCGAGCAGTGTTTGCCCAACTCATGCCAGTCTCCGGGAGAATATGCCGTGCCGTTCAACACTGCCTTGATCGCGCGGTGCACCAGCAGATCGGGGTACCGCCTGATAGGTGAAGTGAAATGGGTATAAGACTCGTATGCAAGCCCGAAATGACCAACATTATCGGGGCTGTAAACCGCTTGACGCAAGGACCGCAACATTACGGTCTGCAATAGCTGCGCATCAGGCCTATCCTTGGTTTTAGTCAGCGTCCTGGCGTAATCTTTGGCACTCGGTTCGTCGCCACCGCTGAGCTGCAAGCCAAATTCTCTAAGGAAATCACGCAGGGCAACTAGTTTTTCCGGGGTCGGACCTTCATGAATACGATAAAGCGTGCGTTGTTTGTGCTTCTGCAAAAAATCCGACGCGCATACGTTGGCTGCCAGCATACATTCTTCGATCAGACGATGGGCATCGTTGCGCCTTATCGGGAGAATGCGTTCAATTTTGCCCTGATCGTTGAAAATCATCTGGGTTTCAATGGTTTCAAAATCAATTGCACCCCGCTTCTGTCTTGCTTTCAACAAAACCTTGAATAATTTGTAGAGCAACTGGACATGCGGAAGGAGTTGACTATATTGCTTCGCGTCTTCCCCCTTGGAACTGTCCAGCATCGCCGCCACGCTGCTATAGGTAAACCGGGCATGGGAGTACATCACCGCCGGATAAAAACGGTAACCGCGAAAATCTCCCGCAGCATCAAGGTTCATCTCACACACCATGCACAAACGGTCCACTTGCGGGTTAAGCGAACACAAATCATTGGAAAGCGCTTCCGGTAACATCGGGATCACGCGTCGCGGAAAATACACCGAGTTGCCGCGATTGAGCGCCTCCCGATCGAGCGCATCCTGAGGACGAACGTAGTGGCTGACGTCGGCGATGGCAACATATAATTTATAACCCTTCCCGTCGCGCTCGCAATATACCGCGTCGTCAAAGTCTCGCGCGGTTTCACCGTCTATCGTCACCAGCGGCAGATGCCGGATATCCTCTCTTTCCGTCAACTCTGCTTTCAGCACTTTGTCGGGAAATCTGGCGGAAAGTTTTTCCACCTTCGGCGGAAATTGGTAAGGCAAATCATGTTTGCGAAGAGCAATCTCGATTTCCATTCCCGGCGCAGTGTATTCACCCAGAATCTCGAAGATGCGGCCGATAGGCTGTGCGTTTTTGCTTGGCTGCTGGATGATTTCCACCATCACTACCTGGCCCGCCGTGGCATTCATGGATTCTTCCCTGGGTATCAGAATATCCTGGCTAATGCGCCTGTTCTCTGCCTCCACAAACAGGATTCCGTGATCGGCATGCAGCCGTCCCACCAATTGCGTGACAGCGCGCTCCAGCACTTCCACGATAGCTCCTTCCTTGCGCCCACGACGGTCCACGCCAATTTCGCGCACCATGACGCGATCGCCATGCAATGCCTTATGCATTTCCTTAGGACTCAGAAACAAATCGGGACCGCCATCGTCGGGAAGCAGGAAGCCGAAACCATCCGCGTGGCCCTGTACCCTACCCTTGATAAGATCGAGCTTCTCAACCACGCAAATATCGCTCTTTCGGTTACGCATGATCTGGCCTTCGCGCACCATTGCGGAAATACGGCGACCGAAAATCTCGTTTTCTTCTTCAGTGATTTCGAGCAGGCTCCGCAATGCTTCCTCGTTCACGGGCACTCCCTGCTCTTTCAGGATTTGCAGCATGAATTCCCGGCTCGGCAATGCTTGGCCATAACGCTCTGTTTCTCGCTCAAGATGAGGATCCAGGCTGCGGAGTTTACGTTTCTTCTTGATTGACAAAGCAATGATTTCCTATAGAATTGCGCGTCTGTCCTACCACGCATTGCCCAGATGGCGGAATTGGTAGACGCACTAGGTTCAGGTCCTAGCGGTGGCAACACTGTGGAGGTTCGAGTCCTCTTCTGGGCACCACGATGCAAACACGTCCCCGTCAAATCGTCAGTCCGCCTTGTGTTGAAACTGCGCAGTTTTCCACAGTTTTGATACATGCTGTACGGTGCTGTACGGATTGACGCCAGAATTATAGCAGGCGGCAGGCGAGGTATCGAACAAAAGGCTGTGTAACATATTTAAAACAGTGTTAAAACAGCGCAGATGATGCCTTTGAGCCCCTAGGACCGACTGTGGTAGAAAGACATCATTCCCACAACGATTTTCTGTTATTACAGTTGCAAAAACATACCACGCTTCTCACACGCAAGCATCGGTTATTGATTCCTGCCGGTTTTGATAATTCCTAGCTGTAAAATCTTACAGCTATCCATGAATCTCAATCCGTTGTCTTATAGCATCGTCCTCAATCAACAAGAGCCGGGGAAAATATGATCTCCGGGAAAAGAAAGACCGCGCTATCCAAGACGGAGACTTTGACTTTCGACTATTTAATGAATCCAGCAGCTGGATAGGGTGGAGTGTGCGGTTTTTGGGTGCAGGCCAAGACGCAAGCAGCAGATTGATGCGATCGCGGAGCAGAACAGCCCCTTTCGAAGGAAGTACCGAAGCGTTACAAAGCGAGCGGCTTGATGAGCGGAATTAGAACGTGATCCTGTTCAATTATAACCAATTCGAATTCTGGCTCTGGAAAGCATCATCAATCCCTTACATTCGGTTTCGGAAAGCTTTGCTTACGGTCGTTTATCGTTATAGTGGCAAACCCACCGCCGCAGCATTAATAATAGTCGGACTCTACGATTTCATAATGAAGGTAGCGGCGCAAGAGCAATTACCATCGCACATGCTATGTAGAACGCATAGCATTGCAGCCGGTCCCACCCTGCACAAAACCGCGCTGGAAAAAAAGAAGCCGGTCCCATCATCACTCGCCCATCATTGCGGCACAAAGATCACAGTTTGCGTTGCCATAACGCGGAGGAAAAGCTTTTCTGCGCAACCGACGGCATCTGTTCCCGCTCGGCATGCTTTTTTCGGCGCTCATGCATGATCAAATACTCTTCCCGATGCCGATCATGTTTACGCAGGCTATCCTGTTACCGGTTAATGAAAACGCAAGTTGAAAACTTCCCTACCTGGTACCGCACAGACCGCTATCAGAGACATGAAGATACGACGCAAATGGATCAGTCCGCGCGCTCACTGCAACTATTGCCAGCGAAGCCATTTTAAAATCCGCAGATTTCTATTACAGTTGAGCTTCTTCTAATGAATGACGTGGTTGCCGCCTTTAACGAATACTTCGAAGTGATCGACGCCCGTTCTCCGGAACTGTTGCGTAACGTATTTCACCTGCGCTACCGGGTACTATGTATCGAGCAGCGTCTTCCAGGATTTGACGCCTCACGCTATTCCGAAGAGCGCGAACGCGACAGCTATGACGACCACTCAGCTCATATTCTTCTGCGGCACCGCCCATCCAATGAATTTGTAGGAACTGCACGCCTCATACTCCCCGACCCCCTGGACCCTAAAAAACTATTTCCTATCGAGCGGCATACCCAATTTGACCCCGTCTTCATTAATCCTGGCAGGCTGTCACGGCTACACACCGGGGAGATATCGCGTTTAGTAGTCGTACGCCGATTCAGCCGGCGAAGAGACGAACCCCTCCATGCTATTGAGAGTGGAAGGGAAGTTGAAAAATGGATCCCGACAAAACAACGACGTTTTCCTCACCCCATGCTAGCGCTTGCTGTTGGCATCATACGTATGTCGGTAGAAAACAATATCACTCACTGGTTCTCGGTTATGGATCCTTCATTGAATAGGTTATTAGAACCCTACGGCTTGCAACTCGATCCTATCGGGCCATTGACCAACTATCATGGTCCACGTCGGCCCTATTACGTCAATCTGGTCCAAATGTTGGACAGAATGTACAAAACTCACAACCAGTTTTGGGAGCTGGTTACTGACTGTGGCAGAGTCAGGCCAGTTTCCGTAGAAAGTGTCAAGTCCACCGTCGCGCAATCAGAGTAATCAACGTTATTCCATCACAACCGGTTCTTTTCAATTGTCATCCTATTATTCCAACGGTCTTGACCCCAGCCCAACTTCAGCGGTCGCCCGAACCGGATGAATAATATAAATCGTGACACTTAAATTAAATATTGGCCGTTTGGTTCTATTCGTATGCCTGCTGCTTGGCATAATTTATGCGATGGGCATTGCCCGAGCAACGGAGCCATATGAGATCGTGACGCACCCAGGCGTCAATGAAAAGTATCTCTCCAAGAATTCGCTGCGCGCCATCTTCGGCATGCGTCTCCATGCCTGGCCGGACGGAACGGCGATCAGAGTATTTGTGATGCCGGATGATGCGTCCTTACACGCCGCTTTCTCTAAAGAAAAACTGAATGTCTTTCCGTATCAGTTACGTTCTGCCTGGGACCGGCTCGTGTTTTCCGGCACAGGTCAGGCGCCCGACACCGTAACCTCCGCAGAGGAGATGCTTGCCAAGATTTCCAGCACACCTGGAGCAATCGGCTATCTTACTAAATCCAAGACAGATGGCAGAGTCAATGTACTCCAGATCAAATAGCGCCCCACGTAACCGGTTGCCATGGGCCCTCATGTCGATTGCCCTACCGGCTCTTCTGTGGAGCTTTTCTACGCAAGCTCAGAAACTGCCTCATAACTTGCAAATCCACGGCTTCGTCAGCCAGGGATGGTTAAAGAGCTCGGATAATAACGTTTTCGGAAAAAGCAGTTCCGATAGCGGCAGCTTTGACTTCAGAGAGCTGGGGCTGAATGCTTCGATGCGGCCCTTGCCCAGACTGCAATTTTCGGCACAAATGCTGTCGCGCACGGCTGGCGAAGGCAGTCCCGGCAATGTCCGCCTGGATTTTGGATTCATCGATTACAAGTATTTCTCGGGAGAGACCAGTCAGCTCGGAATACGCCTGGGAAGAATGAAAAATCCGCTCGGTTTTTACAACGACACACGTGACGTACCCTTCACAAGGCCGAGCATTCTATTGCCCCAATCAATTTACTTCGATCGTACACGTAAGCTCGCGATCGCTGCAGACGGCGTTCATTTGTATGGCGAACGCCGCTCAGATATGGGAAACATTTCCTTTCAGCTCGGAGTAGTACGTCCATTGGTTCGGGGCGCAGAGACCGAAGTCGCCTTATTAGGCGGTGAGAGACGGGGTCACCTTACGCCCGATATATCATATGTCAGTCGGGTAATGTACGAACTTGATGAGGGACGACTCCGCTTTGCGGTAAGCGCAACGCAGCTCAATACCGGTTACGATCCGGCTGGAGATTTCCTTCAACCAGGTTCGATCCGCTTCACACCGCTGATTTTTTCCGCTCAATATAACGCCGAACGCTGGAGCATAACTTCCGAATATGCTCTACGCCGCCTTGAATTTAAGGATTTCGGCGTAGCCCCACTCACACTGGATTTTTACGGTGAAAGCTATTATTTTCAGGGTGTCTATCGATTTACCCCCGCCTGGGAAGGCTTCGTTCGTTACGATGTCCTCTACACGGACAGGACGGACCGTGACGGAAGTAAATGGGCGGCGTCGCCAGCTAGCGGAGGACGTCCAGCTCATACTCGCTTCGCCAAGGACATAGCGGTTGGTCTGCGCTGGAATATCACGCCGGAATTTATGCTACGCGCCGAATATCACAACGTGAACGGCACCGGCTGGCTGTCGACTCTGGATAATACAGTTCCTGGCGACATGGCGCAGCACTGGCATCTTTTCTCAGTCCTTGGTTCCTACCGGTTCTAGAGGCACCGTTGGAACAAAATCTCCATAACCGTACGGTAAAGCGTGATGGCACTGCAAGGTCAGGGCCGCACAAATTTCTGGGCCTTAAATGGAAAGTCTTGTTGCTAAGCAGCCTGATACTGCTCGCTATCGTAGCTTCATTCAGTGCAATTACCTACTCGAGCCTGATCGATGATTTCGAGCGCCAACGGGATATGCAACACCAGCGTTACGCCAGCGAAGTTGAGGGCTTGATGGAACAAATCTCACTCAATTTGCATCAGCTTGGCGGACTGGTCTCTTTTTTGGAAGGGATGGGAGCAGCCCTGCTCGCGAGCAACGAAAAAAATATCGCCGAAACATTCGATCCCTACTGGGCGCCATTGCAGCTCAATAAGGGTATCGAACTGGTACATTTCTACGGTAGCTCAAATCAGCTTCTTGCGGCCTGGGGCGGCGATGAATTTGATACTCATCGAAATGATCTGATAAAAAATTGGGTTCGTGAGGTCAATGCGCGAGAACAGCCCATTAGCCCTTTCAGTTGCAAAGAAAGCTGCATGCAGTTCGCCGTGGCGCCCTTGCTGGTGGAAGGAATTAGCGTTGGCGTAGTAGTCATCGGCGCGCCCCTGGTCGACGCCGTTTTAGGATTCAAGAATATTTCAGGCGCCGATATCGGTTTGCTCATTAAAGAACAAAGCGGCGCGCCAAAAAGTAACGAAGTGAGAATTTCAAACTGGGGAGTTCGGGTCGCGGCGCTCACCAGTAGTGAAAAAAACCGTGCAATCCTCAATAGTGTTGCACAGCAATACCCGAATTTTAGCCGCCTGGAAGATGGGGTTCAGGGTTTCTGGGGCAACCGTCACCAGCAAATAAAACTGCTTTCCCTGGGAAGAGTCGGCGCATCCGATAAGGCGCAGTTGATAGTTATCACCGATATCACGTCCACTATTCATATGATTCGGAGTTCAACACAGAAGACCATGATAATAGGGCTGGTGGGGCTCTTGCTCTCCGAATTCCTATTATTTGTAATTCTCACCAAGCCACTGTCGCGACTCAAGCACATTGTCTTCACTTTACCGCTTCTGGCCCGCAGCAGCTTTAAGGATTTCCGTTCCTCACTCCATTCTACCAGCCACGAACAGTGGCTAAAGAATGAAATTGACATGCTGGATGAAACAGCGGTCGCCCTCTCTTATCAACTCGAAACGCTCGAAGATCAGGTCGCCGACCGGACGCGGATTTTGGCGAGAAAAATGGATGAGTTGAGCAAGGAAAGGGATTTCATTACAAATCTCCTTGATATCGCGCAGGTGATTGTGCTTACACAAAACGCCAATGGTGAAATTATCACGCTTAATGCCCATGGCGAAACGCTAATTCAATATACGGAAAAAGAGCTGCGAGGAAAGCCTTTCATCGAGCTTCTTGTCCTCGAAGGTGATTTGCAGGACTTGCCTGCCCATCTTGAGGAAGTTCGGTCTGAACAAAGAGAACAACTACGCCATGAAGCCAATATATTGTGCAAGGATGCATCGGTACGTCACATTCTCTGGCTGCATTCCCATTTAACGCGGCACACCGCGGATGATCCAGTGATGTTATCGGTAGGGCTCGATATGACGGAACATAAGCGCACCGAAGGTCGGCTGGCTTGGCTGGCCGATCATGATCCACTTACGGATTTGTTTAATCGGCGTCGCTTTCAGGAAGAACTGGAGCAGATGCTCAATCTAGCTGCCCGCTATAATTATTCGGGCGCACTGCTCTTTTTCGACTTGGATCAGTTCAAGTACATCAATGATACGAGTGGACACCAAGCTGGTGATGCGTTACTGAAGATGATCGCGCGCATGTTGCATAGCAGCATTCGCAGCGTCGATATCCTTGGACGCTTGGGAGGGGATGAATTCGCAGTAATTTTGCCGCAAACTACCGCCGAGGGAGCGATAGAAGTTGCGAAAAATGCTCTAATATCCTTAAGCCAAGGAAAGCTAACGATAAACGGGCGAGCTCATAAAGCTTCAGCCAGCATTGGTATCGCCCTCTTCCCGGAACATGGAAATAATGTTCATGATTTACTGGCGGCAGCGGATCTTGCCATGTACCAGGCAAAGGAAGCAGGACGCGGCGGGTGGCATTTGTTTTCCGATGAAGAGAAGACCCGCGAGCGTATGCACACTCTTGTATATTGGAAAGAGAAGATTGAGTATTCCTTTTTGCACGACAAGTTCTTCTTCTACTTTCAACCCATTATGCATATTTCGAGTAAAACCATCGACCATTACGAGGTACTGCTGCGCATGCCCGACAATGATGGAGCAATACTCGCGCCCCACCTTTTTATCCCCGCAGCAGAACAAACCGGCCTTATTCATGCCATCGATCATATGGTGTTGCGAAAATCCATTGCTTTATCAGCTGAAATCCGGCACCGCGGGCACAGCGTCCGTTTTTCAATAAACTTGTCCGCCCATGCATTTCACGATCCCGAGTTGCTATCGATCTTGACCGAAGCTTTTGCTCACTACGGCGCGGACCCATCAATGTTCATGTTCGAAATAACCGAAACGGCCGCCTTAGAGGACCTGCCCGCCGCACGAAAACTCATGGAAACGATTAAGACGCTCGGGTGCAGTTTTACGCTGGATGATTTCGGTGTTGGCTTCTCTTCCTTTTATTACATAAGGCAACTTCCGATTGATGTAGTAAAGATCGACGGCTCGTTTATACGAAATCTGGCGGATAGCCCCGATGATCAAATCCTGGTAAAAGCTTTATGTGACGTAGCGAGAGGGTTTGGGAAGAAAACAACAGCCGAGTTTGTAGAGAACGCAGCTACACTTTCAGTGCTTGAGAAAATGGAGGTAGACTATGCACAAGGTTATTTCATAGGAATGCCGGCCCCAGCCGATGAATCGCCTATAAAAGATTTTTTAGAGGGATGAGCCTGGGATCTATCGAATTCTGACTAAGTCACCTGCCGCTGCTGTCAGCGCGACGCAAGCCAAGGCTGTTCAGTAAAATCGACCACCGAACATTTGTCCGACTATATTCGCCTAATAATGCACCGGGCTCCATTTGCCTGATATTCAAGCCTCGTCAGGCTCCGGATTTTCTGCAAATTCCGGTTCTGCCTCAAAACGAGACGGTGTAACTTTTTTACCGGTTCTGCCAGGAATTTTTGGCGTTGCACATACCACATCTGCATTTTGCGCGCGATGGCGCAGGGCATGATCCATCAAAACCAACGCCAGCATTGCTTCGGCGATGGGGGTGGCGCGAATCCCCACACAGGGATCGTGCCTACCGTGAGTTGCCACGATCACCGGCTTGCCAGCCTTGTCTACTGAACGCCGCTCCAGGCGAATGCTTGAAGTGGGCTTGATGGCAATATTAACGGCGATATCCTGGCCGGTAGAAATACCTCCTACTATGCCGCCTGCATTGTTGCTCAAAAAACCTTCTGGAGTGATCTCATCAGAGTGCTCAGTGCCCTTTTGGGCAACGGCCGCAAATCCAGCGCCAATTTCCACACCTTTTACCGCATTGATACTCATCATGGCGTAGGCAATTTCTGCGTCCAGCCGATCATACACGGGCTCACCCCAACCGACCGGCACACCTTCCGCTACCACGCTGATTTTCGCACCGACCGAGTCGCCGGATTTGCGCAGCTTATCCATGAATTGTTCGAGACGGGGTACAAAACTTGCATCAGCGGCAAAAAACGGATTCTGATAAACCGCGTCCCATTGTTTGAACGGAACTTCCATTGGCCCCAACTGCGCCATAAAGCCGCGTATTACCACACCATATTTTGCGAATAACCATTTTTTGGCAATAGCCGCCGCCGCAACCCGCACTGCAGTTTCGCGTGCGGAGGAACGTCCGCCACCCCGATAATCGCGAATTCCGTATTTCTGCCAGTAGACATAGTCCGCATGCCCCGGGCGAAACGTATCCATGATCTTGCTGTAGTCCTTGCTGCGCTGGTCTTCGTTTCGGATCAGCAGTGCAATAGGCGTACCGGTGGTCTTACCCTCGAACACGCCAGAGAGGATTTCCACCGCATCGGGTTCGCGCCGCTGGGTTACATGACGCGAAGTACCAGGTTTGCGGCGATCCAGATCTTGCTGAATATCTGCGGCGGATAATTCCATCCCCGGCGGACAGCCATCGACCACGCAACCAATAGCGGGACCGTGAGATTCTCCGAAAGAAGTGACGCAAAAAAGCTTGCCGAAAGTGTTGCCAGACATTTGTTTTCTCGCTAAATCAAAATTTCACTGGAGGAGACCGCCAAGGTACCGTTTAATCAAAGCAGGAGACCCCATCGCCAAGATAGCGCTGCGGACTGCTTGAGCGGAGATGGATTCAGCAGTGGATTTATTACCCTACCTCAGCAGCTCCCCTAGCATCTCGATTCCCCACCCAACACCAAAGCCCGTGATATCGCTGCCAACCGCCCCCAGCCCGCCTTTGTTATTACTTGCGGAGAGATCCATATGCAACCAGGGTATATCGTCCACAAACCGGCTGAGAAAGCGGGCAGCGAGAATGTGGTCCGCTTCTCCTTCCAGCGTGCACTGCTTAATATCTGCAATCTTGCTTTCCAACTCCATGTCGTAATCAGCATCCATCGGAAACGCCCAGATTCGCTCGCCACTTGATTTCCCCGCTCTCAGCGCCTTCTGCACCAAATCCTCCCGATTACTGAAAATGCCGCTGTAGTGCGATCCGAGCGCCACGTGCATGCTACCCGTCAGCGTTGCGAAGTCGACCATTACATCGGGCTTCTGTTTCGCAGCCAGACCCAGCGTATCGGCTAGCACCATCCGGCCTTCGGCGTCAGTATGGATAATTTCAATGGTGGTTCCATTTAGGGCTGTTACGACGTCATTCTGCTTGTAGGCGTGCGGGCTGATATGGTTTTGGGCGATGGCGAGCCAGCAATCGATATTCACCGGCAAATTCGCGCGCGTTGCAGCCAATAAAAGGCCCAATGCCACAGCCGAACCATTCATGTCCTCATGCATGCCATGCATGTGACGAGCCGGCTTCAAATTGTGGCCCCCGGTATCAAAGCAAATGCCTTTGCCGACCAACGCCACGGTTTTGTCCGCATTCTTGACGAGCCGCCTCAAATGCACGATGGCGGCATCCTCTGGATCGCTGCCCTGAGCCACGGCGACAAACGCACCCGCACCCATTTTACGCAGCGTCTTGACATCAAATTCCTGGTACTTCCAGCCTTCCGTAGTTGCAAGCTTCCCGACGTACTTGCGATAAAGTCCCGGCGTCAACTCGTTGGGGGGCAATACCGTAAGTTCACGGGTGAGCAGATTACCTTCCGCCTTGGCACGCAGCGACCCGAAGTTGCCCGTTTCTCTGTATCCATGCAGCACGAGCCTTGCCAGCGGCTTCCTGCCCGATTTTTTCTTGCCGGTTTTCCGCAACGGCAGTACTGCGCCATTAATCCATGAAGCATATACCGCCAGTTGCGAAAATGCCCGCTTTTCCTCTGTATTACCGTAAGCCGCAAGATGTATTTCCGCGGGGCTTTCATCCAGCAGCACCTGGACAGCTTTGCGAACGGCGGTTTGCTGCTCGAATATTGATTTACTTGAATCCACTATGACCCAAGCGCACAAAGCACCACTCGCGAGATTAGCGGCCGCTGTATCGCCAAGCTCTCCAAGCTGCATTTTGCGCCGCGACAGCAAGGCCTCCAGTACGCCTTTACCTGGAAAATCAAATTTGTGCCGAAGCTTAGCCGATGGCTTATCCAGCTTCGGCAGCAATACCAGAATGTGCATGGCCTTGCTTGATTCACTTAAGGGCGACGCATTCTGTGTCAATGTTGCCAACATATTAGCGGCCTATCTTGTAAAATATAAGCTTACTATTATATACGCACGTGCCTATTCTGCCCGCCGCATCTTAAGCTTAAGCCTTAGGCTTCCCCGTCGCCTGATTTTTTTACTATGCGCCAGTATCTCGAACTAATGCAACACGTGCTCAAGTACGGGCACAGAAAATCCGATCGCACGGGCACCGGCACGCTTTCCGTATTTGGCTACCAGATGCGTTTCGACCTATCAAAAGGCTTCCCGCTGGTGACCACCAAGAGATGCCATTTGAAATCCATCATTCACGAACTGCTATGGTTTTTGCAAGGTAATACCAATATCAAATACCTCAAGGATAACGGCGTTTCCATCTGGGATGAGTGGGCTGGCGAAAACGGCGACCTTGGCCCGATATATGGCCGCCAATGGCGATCCTGGCCGGGCCTGGATGGACAGCATATCGATCAAATCACGCAGGTAATCGAACAGATCAGGAATACCCCAGACTCCCGGCGCATGATTGTTTCATCTTGGAATGTGGGCGAATTGTCCGAGATGAAGTTGTCCCCATGTCACGCCCTTTTCCAGTTTTATGTCTCCAATGGCGAGCTTTCCTGCCAACTTTATCAGCGCAGTGCCGATATTTTCCTGGGCGTCCCGTTCAATATCGCGTCCTACGCCCTGCTCACGTTGATGGTGGCTCAAAGTTGTAATTTAAAACTGGGGGATTTCGTGCATACCCTTGGCGACGCCCATCTCTATCTCAATCACCTGGAACAAGCGCGGGAACAGCTAGGCAGGGAACCGAGAGCACTGCCGGTGATGAAATTGAACCCGAAAGTCGGTAGCATCTTTGATTTCAAGTATGAAGATATCATACTGGAAGGCTACGACCCTTATCCGGCGATCAAGGCGCCGGTCGCAATATGATCCGCCCGCGTCTTTCCATCTTGGTGGCAATGGCACGAAATCGTGTTATCGGTAAAGCCAACGCCTTGCCGTGGCGGCTGCCTCCCGATCTAAAGCGCTTTAAGGCGCTTACGATGGGGCATTCCATCATTATGGGACGTAAAACTTACGAATCCATTGGTAAACCGTTGCCCGGGCGCATCTGTATTATCGTCACACATCAATCAGGTTACGAAGTCGAGGGAGCTATCGTAGTGGGTTCGGTAGCTGAAGCGCTGAAAGTTTGCTACAAGGATACAGACGCAGATGCGGGGGCTGAAAGCTTTGTGATCGGCGGAACGGAAGTATTCCGGCAAACCCTGCCTCTGTGCAATCGGTTGTATGTTACCGAGATACAGAGAGATTTCGATGGTGACGTACTGTTTCCCGAATTCAACCGCCATGAATGGCGTGAAATTTCGCGTGAGAAATACGTCCAGAACGGAGACAATGCGCTGGAGTACCATTTTATAATACTGGAC
>JALYOY010000250.1 GCA_030856655.1 Pseudomonadota bacterium
CTGTGAACATTTCAGCACTGGAATTTCGGCATAAGGATTTTCTAGATCGCGTGCGCGAAGTTTTGCAAGAGACAGGACTGGAAGCCAGGTTTCTTCAGCTCGAGCTGACGGAAAGCGTCCTGATGCGTAAAGCTGAATCGAGTACTACTATTCTTAATGCGCTAAAGGAAATGGGGGTGCAACTCGCTGTCGACGATTTTGGCACTGGATATTCGAGTTTGAGTTACTTAAGCCAGTTTCCAATCGATGTGTTGAAAATCGATCAGTCATTTGTGCAGGATATTTCGGCCAAGAGAAATAACGGTGTCATTATAAAGGCGATCATCAGTATGGGCATGAGCCTTAGGCAAAAAGTCATTGCAGAAGGTGTGGAAACACAGGAGCAGCTTTCTTTTCTCAATGCCAATCATTGCCAAGAGGGACAAGGATATTTTTTCAGTAGGCCAGTGCCGCCAGACGACTTTGTAAAACTTTTTCGGGCCGAAAAACCTGACTCTACTGTGGGCGCTTTAGGGTAAGCGACATAGCATCTTGACGACGGGTTCAGGAAGGCGAACCTAGGTGCTACACTGGCAAATATAGTCGAAATTACTGTAGCGTAAGAATGTTCAAATGTTTAATTTATTTAGCCGCGCCCGACAGTTTACCCGTATCGCCATCGATCCATGCCCGCGCCTCTACGTTGGCAGCCTCTTGGGCCTTACTTTCTTCGTTTAACGGTGTGGAGAAACTTTCGTAGACCACTATGCCATCGCTATCAAGAATCCTGTAACGACCGTTCCAAAGACTGGTGGTATCGTCGTACTCTGCGCTGGTAACAATTCTGTATCCTTTATAATCAACATTATCAGCGTTCATCTAATCTCCTCGGTAAAATGTGGCGGTAGGGACCATATGCGTTAACCGTACGCTCAACGCTACGTCCACTGTCCTTAAATTTCTAAGATGAAGCCCGTAACCTTTAGTTCGATTCCCGCTTTTGCTTATTTACTCGTTCATTCCTACTTTAAATACTAACGTTTTATAAGTAGTATCCCGGAAGAAAACCATGTTGGCAACTATGGACGAACACGACTGTCGTTTAATGACGCAGTAGGACATCAAGCTAATCCGTTTGCGCTAATGCAGTGGCTTCAGCCGATACCAGCTCAATCCAGAATACGCTACCCGCCCCAGCGATGCTATCGACACCAATAGTCCCGCCCATCATTTCGATCAACCTTTTTGTCACGGTTAAGCCGAGTTACGGCAATGAATCAGATCTGGAGCATGGATTTCGTGGCCGATGCACTGTTCGATGGCAGGCGCCTGCGTGCATTGACCGTCGTGGACAACTATACACGGGAGAGTCTGGCTATAGAGGTGAGAAGTGGCCCCGGGAATATGAACAAGTCTATAAGTGGAAAATCTGCTACCTTTTTATGCCCCCTGCGGGGCTTTGATATGGAGCAGAGAAATGGCAAAAAGAGCAAGACGAACCCGTTCAACGGCGTTCAAAGCCAAAGTGGCACTGGCGGCACTGGCTGGTGACAAGACACTGGCCGAACTGGCGCAACGGTTTGAAGTTCACCCCAACCAGATTACCGAGTGGAAACGGCAGCTGAGCGAACGGGCGGCCGACGTGTTTGGCGGGGAAAGCGCTGGGGCGCAGCCGCCCGTTGATTTGAAGGTATTGCATGCCAAGATTGGGCAGTTGACACTGGAGAATGATTTTTTAGAAAGTGCGCTCATCAAAGTGGGATTGTTGAGCGCAAAGCGATGATAGATGGCCACCACGCACTTTCGATCAGCCGTCAGGCCCAGTTGGCGGGCATCAGTCGGGGCAGCGTGTATTATCTGCCCAGACCGTTCAGCGCCACGGATCTGGCGCTCATGCGCCGCATTGATGCATTGCACCTGGAGTATCCGTTCATGGGCACGCGCATGCTGCGCGACCAGCTCAATCGGGCGGGGTATGATTGGGACGCAGGCACGTTGGTACATTGATGAAGCGCATGGGCATGGAGGCACTTTACAGAAAACCGGGCACCAGCAAGAAACATCCCGGCCATGAAGTGTATCCCTACCTGCTGCGTCACCTCACTATTGACCAGGCCAACCAGGTTTGGGCACTGGATACGACCTACATTCCAATGGCCAAAGGGTTTGTCTACCTTACCGCCGTCGTGGATTGGGCCTCGCGCCGAGTATTAGCCGCGAAGGTAGCGATCACGCTGGAGGTCTGCCATGCGGTCGATGTGTTCCAAGAAGCATTCAATCGCCATGGCAGACCGAAGATCGTGAATACCGATCAAGGCAGCCAGTTCACCGCGCATGAGTTCGTGCAAGCCGTCAAGGGTCGGGGGTGCAGTCTCAGCATGGACGGGTGCGGAGCCTGGAGGGATAATGTGTTCGTCGAGCGCCTGTGGAAATCGGTGAAATACGAGCGGGTGTATTTGCATGCCTATGACTCAGTCACTGAAGCCAGAGCATCAATCATGCAATACATGGATTGGTACAATCAATCCAGGCCACATTCGAGTCTGGACAGAAAAACGCCCAATGAGGCTTATGCCGTGATGCTGCCGACGGTTGAACTGGCAGCGTGAGAATCAGCAGAGATTCCACTTAAAATACTCCAGTC
>JALYOY010000270.1 GCA_030856655.1 Pseudomonadota bacterium
ATCGTTGCCGGCTTTCTCAACTGCTAACAGAAGACCGCCACCAGTGCCCAGAGGTATTCGTTCAATGACGTAATCAAGTTCGGCGCCCTTGTAGCTGTTGCCAAAGTAATCGACGATTGCTTCGTGCCGGTAGCCGACGGAGAGGATAAAGCTGCTTATTCCCTGGGAAATCCAGTAATCGAGCTGATATTCAAGAAACGGGCGGCCACTGACAGGTGCCATCGGCTTGGGCAGGTCGGGCACGATACTGCGAAGCCGGCTACCTATGCCGCCCGCGAGAATAACGGCTGAGATCACTGTCACTTTATGCCGCGTTCAGAATCGTGCATAGCTCATCTACTTCCTCATCCCTTAGATCGGGAAAATTACCAATATAGAAGCCATAGAAATGGACATGTTCGGTTTCCGGAAACTCACGATGATGGCCATCCGGAACGATACCCTTCAGATAAGGTTGACGGATCTGGTTGCCACCGCCCGCGCTGCCTCGTCTGAACTCAACACCGGATTCTTTCATTTTCTGCATGAGTCGTTGAACCAGATCGTCATCCGGACGCTTCAGAATGAGGTTGAAGGCGTAATTGCTGGAACCTTCGAGCTTGAAGTCGGTTCGGTACTTGCTCGAATCGATCTGTTCCAGGAAGCGCGTGAGGTTTTCAGTCCGGCGCTTCACGATGTGATCCAGGCGCTTGAGCTGGCTCCGTCCCATGATGCCGCCAATTTCGGTGTTGCGGGTGTTATAGGCAGCGAAGGCAAAGATGAAGTCCGGGTTTAACTCCGGGTTTGCCGAAAGATAGGCTGCACGCACAGCGGGATCAGTGGCTTCGCGAACCATCCCATGAGAGCGCAGCATCCGAACCCGCTGATAAAGCTCCGAGTCATCGGTGCAGATCATGCCGCCTTCGATGGTACTCATGTGGTGAGCATAGTAATACGAAAAATTCGATATCCAGCCAAGACTCCCGAGTTTCCTGCCGTTGTGTGTTGCACCGTGCGATTCGCAGACGTCCTCGATCAGTGGAATATTGCGGCGCTTCAGTTCGTCCAGCAGATCGTCGGTCAGCCCGTCGAACCCTTGCACGTGGGTAAGGAATACCGCACGGGTATTTTTGTTTATTTTGCCAAGAATCTGTGCGGGATCCATGGCAAGCGTCCGAGGGTCTATATCCGCAAAAACGGGCTTGAATCCATTTTGCAACACTGATGCGACATCGGAAATCCATGTCAACGGGGGGACGATGACTTCGCCACCTTCCGGATGGCGAATCTTGAGAATCGCCATCGTCAACAGATTCGCTGACGCCCCGGAATTGACAAATACGCTGTATTTCACACCCAGCCATTCCGACCATTCGGCTTCAAAGGCGCGTACGTTGGCGCCGTGGGTAAGAATCGGATCGTCCTGCTTCAAATGCTCGATAACGGCGTCAAGATCTTCACGCAGGATATTGTTGCGCATCAATGGAAATTTCATAGTTCTCCCCTAACTCCAAATCCCAATAAAGACAGCATCATTTCCGCTCTCCCCAACTTTCATCTCAAACAAGAGTATATATTTATGGTTGTCCTACTTATTTTATGAACTGA
This sequence comes from Pseudomonadota bacterium, assembly GCA_030856655.1. Classification (GTDB taxonomy): domain Bacteria; phylum Pseudomonadota; class Gammaproteobacteria; order Burkholderiales; family Nitrosomonadaceae; genus Nitrosospira. Next base: position 1,588 of record JALYOY010000270.1, read on the forward strand.
CTTTCTCTTCTGCCAGCGTTGAGTAAGTTCTATATGCGGGTTTCAGCCGATATATAGAAGAAATGCGAGTGTGGGCGATCAGGCTTATCGGTATGATATAAGTTATTCAAGCAACACGCGTCTTGCCAGTCTGGCGGAGTTAAATAAAGTCGGCTGCAAAGCGTCTGGCGGCTCATATTTTGTCGCCGCGTTTTCGGCCAATAGAACAGCTATTGGCCTTCAAAATCGGCAAAATCCGTCCTCACGCAATCACTTCTTTGCTTCGATTCTTTAAATCCGGCGGGCTGCTAGCCGAAAATGTCCGCTCAAATTTTTCAACGCTTCCAATTACCGATTCCACGCCTATCCCCACCTTTTCATGGAGAACACTCCTTTCCCCAAGTTCGAAACGGTATCTTCCCTCGACCCCGATATTGACCATGCGAACATTGATTCCACGACGGGCAATATAATCGAACATCATGGCATCCACTCCCCCGCGTCCACGAAACCCCTCCTCCATAGTGACAACACCCTGGTAAGAGGCGAGTATGGATTGCAACTTATCTTCGGAAAAACTGCAAAGATCAAAGAGATCGACCACGCCGACCGCCAGGCCGGAAGTAGCGAGCTTATCCGCCGCTTTCAGGGCCGTATGTACCATGTATCCAGTAGCAATCAGGCAAATCTTATCGCCCTGGCGATGCACATGGAATCCCGAATCAAGAGTTGGAGATATTTCATATAAAACAGGCAGTACTTGCGCGTCGAGCCGCAAATACTTCGGACCGTCACTATCCAGGCATAATGCAGGCAAAGCCGCCGCCACCACCTGATCCGCGGGCGAAAATATCCGCATATTAGGCAGCGCCCGCATCACCGTCAAGTCCTCGTAGCACTGATGCGTGGGGCCGGAAACGACATAACTATACCCAGCCCCGACACCGATCAGATTCACATTGATGGACCGCACCTCGGAGAGAAGCGCCAGATTGACACGAATCTGCTCGTAGCAGCGCATGGTAATGAATGGGGCAATGGCGTAAGCGAAGACTTTGAATCCCTCCAGTGCCAAGCCGGCGGAGACGTTGATCAGGTTCTGTTCGGCAATGCCTACATTGACGAACCGATCTGAGCAATCAGCGCGAATCTTGTCTATTACCGGGGAGCCAAAATCCGCGGTTACAAAAAATATACTAGGATCCTGCAACATTGCTTCGTATGTTGCCTCCAGGAGGGTGTCACGCATGGCTCTTGGTTTAAGTGGCGGCAAAGCACTCATGCGCTGTCTCCTAATAGTTGATCAACCAGATCCGGCTTGATCGCGGTGACGTGCGACAGTGGGGCATTTTCCAATCCCGGCACACGGTTACCTTTCCGCGTGTTCACGATAACGACCTTAGGCTTGCCGGAATGGTCGTGCTGGCACTCAAGCAATGCTTCACCTATCGCCGTGACCGAATGCCCGTCCGGCACGTCTCTCGCCGCCCAGCCAAACGCCGCGAATTTATTTCGTAGATTGCGATGGGATACGATTTCGTCAGTTGGGCCCAGCATGCTGATCTGGTTGTTGTCGACAATCACCGTCAGATTGTCTAGACCGTGCTGCGCGGCAAACATGAAAGCCTCCCAATTTGAACCCTCATGAAGTTCGCCATCCCCGGTTACTACATAGACGGTCTGATTTTTTTTAAGCCGCTTGAGCGCTAGCGCCATGCCCGAACCAACTCCGGCTCCGTGCCCCAGCGAACCGTTAACGGTTTCGTATCCCGGAATCACCGGATCGGGAATGCCCCCAAGAAAACTGCCTTCCTGACAGACTTTCTGCAACTCCTCCATCGGGAAATACCCCAAGTCCGCCAGGATAGGGTACATGCACAGTGAACCATGGCCTTTGCTGATAATACAGCGATCCCGCCCCGCCCAACGGGGATTAGCGGTATCCTGGCGCAGGAACCCGCCGTAGTAAAGAACGACGAATATCTCAATGGGAGACAAGGATGAGGCAACGCGCGTCTCCGGCGACCGCCGATGAATTCTCAAGGTCTCTTCCCACACCCAGCGAGCTTTTTCGCTGAGACGCTCGCACAACAATTCATCAAGCTGGTTCACATCTATTCCTCAAATACCAGTCATAAGTTTGCGGATACCATCCGTGAGCACCGTTTTGGCAGACCACCCCATCGCCTTCATCCGGCAGCTTTGCAGCAATTTTCTTGGGGATCCATCCGGCTTGGTGATACCCGCGCAATCCCGTAGGCATAGCCAACCACATCCTTAACCAGCTCGGCTAACTCCTTGATGATACAAAATGGAGCCGATGAGGCCGCGGTGACCCGCTACGTAAATTCGGGAGTTCTTTTTCAGGTTGCCCCGCCATCATTGCAGTCCATTCGGCTGGTAGAGCACCACCCGACTTCCCGAGTTCTCAAAGCGGAATGGCACGTGAATCAGTTTATTCAAGCGCTCGCGAACGCGGGGCTGATCTTCCGGCCTGACAAAAAACAGCATAAAGCCGCCACCTCCAGCGCCTAGCAATTTACCTCCAAGCGCACCTGCCTCACGAGCCGCCGCATACATCTGGTCGATTTCCAAGGTGCTCACTTTATCCGAGAGGCTTTTCTTGTATTGCCATCCCTGATCGAGCAGGTGACCAAATCCGTCCAGTGACCCGGATCCATTCAGGATAGAAATCGATTCATCGGCCATTTCTTTCATTCGCATCAATTCGGCTTGGCGAATGCGTATATTGTCGATTTTGGATTTGGCAATTTCCGATGCAATTCTGGAAAATCCGGTGAAAAACAACATCAGGTTATCCTGAAAGGACTCCAGCCTATCCTTTTGCAGGATGATCGGATGCACTCGGAATCCTCCATCGCGAAGAAATTCTATACGGTTGAAACCTCCGTAGGCGGCGGAAATCTGATCCTGTGAACCAACATTTTCCTCGATCACGTCCTGCTCAATGCGTATGGCCAGAGTGGCCAGTTCATCATTCGAGATGTAGCATCCCTCGAGTGCTTTCAAAACATTTAACAAACCAACCGTGAACGATGAACTGGAGCCGAGCCCGGATCGGGCCGGCAAATCCCCATCATGGTGAATCTCCAGACCACTCTTGCAGCCCATGTGCTGCAAGACAGCGCGTACAGCAGGATGTTGAATTTCGGCAGGATCGATCACATTTTCGATCCTGGAATAGACTATTCGGTATTTATGCTCGAAAAATGGCGGCAAATAACGACAGCTGATATAGCAGTACTTATCAATGGTGGTGGCGACGACGACCCCGCCATGCTGCTGAAACCACGTCGGATAGTCAGTCCCACCCCCGAAGAAGGAGATACGGAACGGTGTACGCGTAATGATCATTCGGCTTAATCGCCCAGCAGCTTTCTCTTGAGTCTAACGCTAGCCATATCCTCCACATTCTTTCGCTCTTGCTCGCCAAATTTCTTTCCGACAAGCTCAAGATAGGCTGGATTGGAAAAATACTTTTGCCAGGCTTCATCACGGAATTTAAGCACCTGAGCCGCGCTGAGATGCTTTGTCGGCAAAGGCTGGCATTCATAAGACAGAAAAGCATAGCCTTCAAACGTGTCAGGCAATTTCCAGCCGTTCTTTTTGGCTGAATGGTGCATCGGGCTCCCGGGAAGTGCCTGGCAGGGATACATATTGGTCATCTCGTTATTCAGCTCCATAGCCAGGTCCAGCGTTTCCTGCATCGTTTCCAGGGTATCATCCGGAAAACCGAAGATAAAGTTGCTGATGATATTGATCCCTGCATCGCCGATCGTCTTGCTGACTTCACGGATATTGATTTCCTGGAAGGAGCCTTTCGAAACCTCTTGCCGAACGACCTGATTGCCAGCTTCAATTCCCAAAGCCAGCCAGCCTACCCCTGCTTTCTTGAACAGATCGAGATAGTCCCTTCTCACCGTATCAACCCGGGAGTAAGTCCACATGTTGAAATTCAGGCCGCGATCAATCACCTGATTCAATATGGGCTCGTAATACTTGCGGTTAAGGAAAAACATCTCATCGCTGATGCGCAAGGTGCGAACACCCATGCCGGCAAGTTTTTCCATTTCCCGGCCCACCCATTCGGGGCTCCAGAAACGCATTCCCCTTGAATGTGAAGAGTTTACTTCGTCATTATTATCGACACGGTTGACGATGTTGATCATGCAAAAGTCGCAGCCAAAATTGCATCCTAGCGAGGTATAGATGGCGGCGAAAGGGGTACGCTTTGCGTGGTCAAACTCCGCGTGCCAAAAATGCGCGCGATATAAATCAAGCGGCGTGGCCTTGTAGGGGAGCAGGTCCCACGCGTATCCCGGCATATCCTCGTCCATCCGTTGTTGGGGGACGATGCCTTGCGAAGCATTAATCGTAGAGATGGAATCGCCTCCCTGCCCCCTCTTCTTATAGCCGATCCCTTTTATATATGCCAGATCGTCACCCAGATTGCTTTTCAGCAATGCATGCAGAGCATATACGCCTTCGTTTAAAAGCACGATGTCGACGCAGGAGTACGACAAGACTTCCCTGGGCAAGGCGCTCGTATGCGACCCTACAAAACATATCCGGCAGCCCGGATCATTTTCCTTTAGTGTCCGCGCAAGATCCAGCGCTCCGATCATGCTCGTCGTTCCCGAATTC
>JALYOY010000271.1 GCA_030856655.1 Pseudomonadota bacterium
ATTGTATATAACCGAGATACAGAGAGATTTCGATGGTGACGTACTGTTTCCGGAAGTCAACCGCCATGAATGGCGCGAAACTTCACGGGAGAAATACATCCAGGACGGAGATGATGCGCTGGAGTACCATTTTGTAGTACTGGACCGCAACTTCTGATTCAAGGGTAAAACTGGTTTTAACGCGGAAGGCTCAGAATAAAGATGACGGGCACATTTTCCCCCGCCATCTTTATTCTGCAATTCAGTCCACCTCGGCCTCGTTACAATACGACCACATCCGGTAACGGGAAGCCATTAAAGTTGCTGGCGTAGGCGGTAGTGTAGGCTCCGGCATTGGGAATATAGATGAAATCGCCTTCCTGAATGTCCTCCGGTAGCATTTCATCATGCATCAGGATATCCACCGAATCACACGTCGGTCCGGCAACTGACCAGGGAATGTCGTGCCCGGTGCGGTCTGAAAGAATTTCGTAGCGCAACCCCTCGGTGACTTCGATCACGCCGCCAAACATGCCTGCGTCCCAATACATCCAGCGCTTGCCATTGCGGGTGGCCGTGCCCACCACGCGGCAAACGAAGTAGGCCGCATCCGACACGAGGTACCGCCCCGGCTCAGCCATGATGCGAATGTCCTTCGGCAAATCTGCGATGGCCGCGTTCACTACCTCTCCTATTACTTCAATCGAAGGAATAGGCTTGATATGCCGTACCGGATAGCCGCCGCCGATATTGAGCAGGCGCGGGTTCAATCCCACACGGCGCATGTCGCCAAAAACTTTTTTGGCCCGCTCGATACCCACTCGCCAGTTCTGCGGATTGCGGCACTGCGAGCCCACGTGAAAAGTTACGCCCGCAAGATCGGCCTTGAGTTTCGCCGCTTCGCTAATGATGCCTTTGATATCGGCAGCATGTGTACCAAATTTGCCCGCGAGCGGCCAATCGCTGCCGATATTGGGGGTGTCTATGCGCAAATACAGCTTCGCGTCCGGCTTGACGCTCACGATCTTACGTAGCTCTTCGACACTGTCCAGCACGTACCATTCCACGCCTTTGGACGCCGCATATTCCAGATAAGCCCGCGATTTCATCGGATTGCTGTAATAGATCTCAGCGGCGGGCACGCCCAGACTCATCAAAAGATCCAGTTCAGAGATGGAGGCGATTTCAAACCCAGCGCCTTCCTCGATCAACGTTCTCAGTACACGCGGATCCGGATTGGCCTTGACCGCATAGTGCGGCTGCACCAACGGCATGGCAGTTTTGAAACGGCGGGCTTTATTGCGGATAATATTGCTGTCAAGCAGCAAGAACGGCTTGCTGTAGCCCTTTTTCAGGGCTGCCTGGACATATTCAAAATCCAGGGTGACTTCGGGATGGGTGTCGAATACAGCTTCGGCTTCTACTTTTTTACGTAGAGCGGTGGTATGCATTTGCATGGGAGTCTTCCTTCAGGGAGGCTACGTTACGGGAATATGGATGTTTACCAGATCAGCCGAACCCAAATAATTTGCTTTACTTTTCATGATGACCTCCTGTGCATTAATGTATCGGAAAAAAAGCGGATTATAAACTTCATTCCGCTGGAATCAAGCGTTTTTTTCAGGTTGAAAAAAAATGACATCGTCCAGCGAAAATTCCGCCAAAAAATCTATTCCACATCACATGACTCATGCCAGCCCGGAAGAAAGATATTAGGACACATGCCGCTACAGCAACGACCATTTTTGGTTTTCCATAAGCATGCTCAACATGTGGCGACGCTCATTCTGAGCCCTTCAGCAGCCAAAAGAGAATGTTTCGTTCCTGCAACAAAATCAGATCTTCGGCAAGGTCACGCCATGCTGTCCCTGATATTTTCCACCACGATCTTTATATGAAATCTCGCATACTTCATCGGACTCAAAGAAAATCACCTGGGCGACCCCTTCATTCGCATAAATCTTTGCGGGAAGTGGCGTGGTATTGGAAAACTCCAGTGTGACATAGCCCTCCCATTCCGGCTCAAACGGAGTGACGTTGACGATAATGCCACAACGCGCATAGGTGGATTTTCCAAGGCAAATGGTCAATACATTGCGCGGAATGCGAAAATATTCAACGGTGCGCGCAAGCGCGAAGGAATTGGGCGGAATGAGGCACACATCGCTCTTGACGTCGACGAAGGAGTTGGAATCAAAGTTCTTGGGATCGACGATGACGGAGTTGATATTGGTGAACAGCTTGAATTCGTCCGAGCAGCGAATATCATAGCCATAACTCGAAGTTCCGTATGAAACAATCTTGTGGCCGTTCACATGCTTGATCTGATTGGGCTCGAAAGGCTCGATCATGCGATATTCCGCCGCCATGCGACGAATCCATTTGTCGGACTTTATGGTCATGTTTGGAAGCTAATGCTAAGCGAGTGTTAAGCGCGAACAAGCAAAACGTACTACGGACCCAAGCCCATTTCGCTAGGTGGTTTCGTGAGTTATCACGTATCCTGAATCACGATCTTTGCGAATAACGCAGAGTGATCCAGCGACAATTCGTCGATCCTAACCGCGAGGCGGCGAGCAATGCGGCGATAAATCTCCGCTACGCGCCCTTCTGGATCCGCTACTACCGTGGGGATGCCGGAATCCGTATGCTCGCGGATCTTGATGTCGAGCGGAAGCCCACCCAAAAATTCCACATCGTAATCTTTGCACATTTTCTCTCCGCCACCTGTGCCAAAAATATGTTCTTCCTGACCGCACTTGGAACAGATATGGGTACTCATGTTTTCGACGATGCCGACAATGGGAATGCCCACTTTCTGGAACATCTTAAGCCCCTTGCGCGCGTCAAGCAGCGCAATATCCTGTGGAGTGGTGACAATAACGGCCCCGGTAACCGGCACTTTCTGTGCAAGTGTCAGTTGAATATCCCCGGTGCCCGGCGGCATATCTACAATGAGATAATCCACATCGTTCCAACGGGTATCGTTCAGTAATTGCTGCAATGCCTGGGTAACCATCGGTCCGCGCCATACCATTGGCGTTTCCACGTCGATCAGCAAACCAATGGACATGGCCTGAATGCCGTGCGCTTTCATCGGTTCGATGCTTTTGCCATCCGGAGACTCCGGGCGGCCGGTGATCCCCAGCATCTGGGGTTGCGAAGGACCATAAATATCCGCGTCTAGAATGCCGACAGAAGCACCCTCCGCGGCAAGCGCTAGCGCCAGATTTGCCGCTGTCGCGGATTTTCCCACGCCACCCTTGCCGGAAGCCACCGCAATAATGTTCTTCACTCCGGGAATGAGTTTTACCCCGCGTTGTACACTGTGGGAAACAATCTTGCTCGTGATATTAACATTCACGCTACTAATACCGGGAATGCTTTTGAGCTTCTCAACCACCTGTTTGTGAATACCTTCGATCACGCTTTTTGCCGGATAACCGAGCACAATATCAAGCGATACGTTATCACCATCTATTTTGATGTTGCGCGCTTCATTGCTGGTCACATAATCTCTGCCCGTGCTGAGATCGGTAATTTGCCTGAGGGCGGATTGGACCTGCTGTTCTGAGATAGCCACTTTATAACTCCTTTGTCCCGCCGCAATAATCCAGATAACCCCGGATATTAACAAATATCAGGCCCAAGAATCTGGCGGCCGAAAAAATAAAAGCAACAATAGATCGAAAAAGCGAACGCTGAACAGAGACTCGCAAACCTGAAGATGTTTACCTTATTTGGCCCGAAATAACAGGAATCAGGTTGCTCAGATGCGAATTAGCTATCGGTCTCCCTCAGTTCGACAGACCGTTAGGCCTGCAGTTTGTTACAATTATGTTTGACTATCTCTATAGATAATTGATGAGCAAACGAAGAATTCTAGTCACTTCAGCCCTGCCCTACGCCAACGGCAGCATTCATCTGGGCCATCTGGTGGAATACATCCAGACGGACATCTGGGTGCGTTTCCAGAAAATGCAAGAGCACGAGGTGCATTATGTGTGTGCGGATGACACGCACGGCACACCGATTATGCTTCGCGCCGAACAAGAAAGTATTACGCCTAAGCAATTGATAGATCGTGTATGGCACGAACATAAGGCCGATTTCGACGGATTCCATGTCGATTTTGACAATTTTTACACGACGGACTCGCCCGAGAATCAGGAGTTTTGCGAAGATATCTACCGGCAACTCGAAGCAAGGGATTTGATCGCCAAGCGCCCAGTCGAACAATTCTATGACCCTGTCAAGCAAATGTTTTTGCCGGATCGATATATCAAGGGTGAATGTCCGAACTGCCATGCTAAAGATCAATATGGCGACTCCTGTGAAGCTTGCGGCGCCACATATTCATCTACCGATCTGATCAGCCCTTATTCCGCCGTGTCGGGGGCAAAACCGGAGCTCAAGTCTTCGAAACATCATTTTTTCAAACTTTCCGACCCGCGCTGCAAAGCATTTCTGGAAGAGTGGGTTTTTGAATCATTTGAAGGTCAGTCCGGTGCAACCCTGGAGATGAAACCACGGCTTCAGCCCGAAGCTGCCAATAAAATGAATGAGTGGCTTTCGGGCGGCCTGGCGGATTGGGACATTTCCCGGGATGCCCCCTATTTTGGCTTTCCGATTCCCGGCACACGCCGCAAGAAATTTTTCTATGTATGGCTGGATGCACCCGTGGGCTACTTCGGCAGCTTCAAGAATTACTTCAAACAGACGCAGCGATCTCAAGCAGAAATCGACGAGTTTCTGCAGCCCGGCGGCAATACCGAAATGGTGCATTTCATCGGGAAGGATATTCTCTACTTTCACGCTCTATTTTGGCCCGCAATGCTGAAATTCTCTGGCTACCGCACCCCAACCCAGGTTTACGCTCATGGATTCCTTACCGTCAACGGACAGAAAATGTCCAAATCTCGGGGAACTTTCATTACCGCAGAAAGCTATTTGAGACAAGGCTTGAATCCGGAATGGCTGCGCTATTACTACGCCGCCAAGCTCAACGACACCATGGAAGATATCGACCTCAGTTTTGATGATTTCATCGCCCGCGTTAACAGCGATCTGGTAGGAAAATACATCAATATAGCCAGCAGATGCGCCGGTTTCATCGCCAGGAAGTTTGGGGGGAAACTCACCCACACCATTTCAGAGGCCAGCAGAAAATGGTTCAATCAATTTCTCTTCTGCCAACTTGGCGAAGGAGATACCTTTCTCGGCCGCCACGTCTCGATTGCATACTTTTATGATCACAGGGAATATGGCAAAGCAATAAAGGAAATCATGCTGGCAGCAGATGTCGCCAATCAATACGTGGACCGGATGAAACCTTGGAAATTGGCGAAAAACAATGAGAAGAGCACGGAATTACATGAAGTATGCAGCGTAGCGTTGAATATGTTCCGCATTCTGACCATTTATTTAAAACCGGTTCTGCCAAAACTTGCCGCCGAAGCAGAGCACTTTCTGGGAGTAAGTCCTCTCGCCTGGAAGGATGCCAGTTCACAAAATAGGTTATTACCTGATGGTCATCAGATTAATGATTACGAACACCTTATGACCCGAATCGATTCCAAACAGATCGAAAAGCTGATCGAGGTCAATAAAGAAAGCCTGCAGCCAGCAATGCAGCCACCAAAAACCAAGCAAAATGTGCAAACTATGGAAAAGAATTCCCCCACTCCCTCCACTCCCTCCCCTCCTTCTCAAGATGGAGAGAACGGAACAGGTGGCACGGCGGCAATTATCACAATCAATGATTTCGCCAAAATTGATCTCAGGATAGCAAAAATCGTCAATGCCGAGCAGGTAGCAGGCGCGGATAAATTACTGAAGCTAACCC
>JALYOY010000287.1 GCA_030856655.1 Pseudomonadota bacterium
GAAACCGTTTTGGCAATAGTCCAAACGGGCTGTTGGAGAAAAGACGTATGCTTTTGATATCACCGATACACGAAATAGCGGGCTGTTAATGGAGACACCCATTAGGTCGTCCTTTTCCTTCGATGACCATCGGTGAGCACGCCTATCGATACTGACGCGTGTCAAACCTCGACCCAAGGCGCGTGGGCGCCGCTCAAGCTGCCGGTGTTCCGGGTATTCTGGCTTGCATCCCTTGGTTCCAACATCGGTACCTGGATCAACGGGGCGGCCTCCGGCTGGGTGATGACTGACCTGTCATCCTCGCCGGTAATGGTTTCCCTGGTGCAGGCAGCAGCATCGTTGCCGCTTGTTCTGTTCGCTTTAGGCGCGGGCGCGTTCGCGGATATTATCGATCGTCGCCGCTATCTCATGGCCACTCAAATATGGCTCGTGCTATCAGCTACGGCGTTGGCTTTCCTAGCGGCCACTGACAGGCTCGACGCCTGGAATCTTCTTATTCTCACGTTCGCGCTGGGCTCAGGTGCCGCAATGGCGATGCCGGCACTAAGCGCGGTAATTGCCGAGCTGGTACCCGGAAAGCTACTTCCTCAAGCCGTTTCGCTCGGTTCGCTATCGATGAATCTGGCGCGCTCGATCGGTCCTGCTCTCGGCGGACTGCTGCTGGCACAATTTGGCGCCTGGGCTGCCTATAGCCTGAATGCGATCTCGTTTTTCGGCATGTTTCTGATGCTATGGTACTGGAAGCGGCAACCAAGCGAGGATGTACTGCCACCCGAGCGATTCATGCAGGCATTGCGCGCCGGGTTGCGCTACGCGCGTCTGGCATCGCAGTTTCGCGCCGTGCTAATCCGGGCGACAGCTTTTATCCTGTTTGCAACGTCTACCTGGGCGCTTCTCCCCTTGATCGCACGGCATGAGCTTGCGGGCGATTCGGGTACCTATGGATTTCTGCTGACTTTTGTCGGTATCGGCGCCGTGGCCGCTGCTGTTCTTTTGCCACGGATACGGGCTTACTGTACTCCGGACAGCCTGGTGCTCGGGGCGACCATCGTCTATGCGGCGACTACTTTATGTCTTGCAGCGCTAAAAAGCGAAATCATGGCGTACGGCGTGATGGCTGTTTGCGGCGCAGCCTGGATAAGCGTTTTATCGACGCTCCAGTTGGCTGCCCAGATCTCAGTCCCTGCCTGGGTTCGCGGGCGCGCATTGTCCCTTTACCTCATGGTGTTCTCTGCCGGCATGACTTTCGGCAGTCTGCTATGGGGGTGGATTGCCGCGCAGGCCGGAACCTCCGCCGCGCTGGCTATCTCAGCCGTAGCGGCCATACTGGCAGCGTTGGCTGTTCGCCGTTTCAGCCTCGGCATGTACGAAGCGCCCGATCTCGCCCCCTCCAACCACTGGCCTCACCCCTCTTCGGCGGAGGAGTTGGAAAAGGACCGGGGGCCCGTGCTGGTTACAATAGAATACGAGATTGCGCTGGATCAACGCGAAGCATTTCTTATTGCGATACAGTCGCTCGGTATTGCACGCCGGCGAGACGGGGCATTTGCCTGGGGCATCTTTGAAGACGTCTCGGCACCGGGCCGATATGTTGAATTATTCCAACATGACTCATGGCTCGATCACCTGCGCCAACATGCTCGCGTCACGCGGGAAGATCAGCGCATTCAAGAGAACGTGGATCGCTTCCACATAGGCGCCACCGCGCCCAAGGTCTCCCACTTCGTCGGTGGGGCACCGGCAGGGTTTTCCTTATACAATTCGACGGTAACGGGCACATGATATGGGTAGCTGCGCTCGCCTGTCGAGGCACCTCGTCCGCATAATCCGGGGATTTGCCGCGGCCCTATCGTTGCAACCGGTATTTTACAGACCTGACAAGCATCACGGAGAGATATACCATGATTGAAATACGCCGCGCCGAAGATCGAGGCCATGCCCAACATGGCTGGCTGGACTCCTGGCATAGCTTTTCCTTCGCGGATTACCATGACCCAAAGCACATGCAATTTCGCGCGCTGCGCGTCATCAACGAAGACCGGGTGGAGCCCGGCCAGGGTTTCGGCGCGCATAGCCATCGGGATATGGAGATCATCAGCTACGTACTGAAAGGGGGGCTCGCACACAAGGACAGCATTGGCAATGGCTCCGTTATTCGTCCGGGAAGCGTGCAGCGCATGAGCGCGGGCACTGGTGTTCAGCATAGCGAGTTCAATGCATCTCCCACAGAACCGGTTCATTTTCTGCAAATCTGGTTTATACCGAGTGTGACCGGTATCTCACCTGGTTACGAGGAGAAATATTTTGATGCCATGGAAAAGCGCGGCAAGTTGCGTCTAATTGCCTCGCCGGATGGTGCTGACGGGTCGGTCATCATTCATGTGGATGCAAACCTGTTCGCCGCACTGATGGATGCGGATGAAAGAATCGAAAGAGCGATTGCAAAAGATCGCTTCGTTTATGTGCATGTTGCACACGGCAGCGTATCGCTCAACGGCACTCGACTTCAGGCAGGCGATGCCGCAAGCCTCACTGGAGAAAGTCACGTTATTCTCGATCAGGGGGAGAAAGCCGAGGTGCTCGTTTTCGAGCTAAGTTGAATGTGGTTTTCCCTATCGGAGGGCCACTAAAGTTGCTGATCATGATTAAGGTGATACCGCGGCAAGTACAGTGAACTATGAATATGACGACTTCGGTAGACAGTTTTGATAAATTAAACTGTTTTCCAGGAGTCGTCTATGAACATACAAGCGCAAAGAGACATTTCCCGCAAACTGAAGGTGTTCGCCCATGCTGCTGGCTCTGGCAACGTGGCTTTCACCTGCAGACATTTTGGAATTTCAAGAGAAACCTATTACCAGTGGAAGCGGGCTTATGCCGCGCACGGCGAGAAGGGGCTTATCAATAGCAAGCCATGCCCGGAGAATCCCAAGTTGCGCACCCCGCTCCCCATTGAAGAAAAGATCCTTTATCTACGCCGCAATTACCACTTTGGTCAGGTAAGGATCAGCTGGTATCTGGCTCGTTATCACGACATCAAGATATCTTCGGGTGGGGTATACAAGGTCTTAAAGCGCCATGACCTGAATCGCCTGCCTGACCGGCAACGCAAAAGGTCGATTGCCACAATCCGCTATGAGAAGCAGGTACCCGGACACCATGTGCAGGTCGATGTGAAATTCCTTGATTTCAAAACTGAGGAAGGTCGCAAGGTACGGTACTTCCAATACACAGCAATTGATGATGCGACACGCATCCGCGCGCTGAAGATCTACGAACGGCATACGCAACAGAATGCAATCGACTTCGTGGATTACGTCATTGCCAAATTCCCATTCCGGATCAATACCATTCGCACTGATAATGGTCACGAATTTCAGGTCAAATTCCACTGGCACCTGGAAGACATAGGCATACGCCATGTCTACATCAAACCCAGGACACCACGATTGAACGGCAAGGTGGAACGCTCGCATGGAACAGATCAGCGCGAGTTCTATCAGCTGCTGACTTATAAGGATGACGTTGACCTGTACGCCAAGTTAGCTGAATGGGAGGCTTTCTACAACTACCACAGGTCTCACGGCAGCCTGGGTGGAAAAACCCCATATGAACGTTTGGTCGAAAAAATGCGATAATTTTTCTCAGTCAGCCGAGGTTGTTTTCATCACAATTGAGATCGGCCACAATCAGTATCATTTTTTCTTTCTTGCCCATTTGCTTGATTTCGTACTCACGTTTGCTTGCTGCCGAGCGCGTATCGTACTTTTCCTGGTGCACAAGCATCACGGGACGCCGGGCGCGGGTGTATCTGGCCGCAAGCATATCATTCGTATTGTGTTCAACCACGCGTCGCGCTACATCCATGGCAATGCCGGTGTATAAGCTGCCGTCTGAACAACGCACCATGTATACATTCCATATGTCCATTAATTAACTCAAATCTCTTTGGTTTATATTCCCCGCCCCCTTGAGGCTAGGGGTATTTAACTTCATCCGTGGAACAAGGGCTTTGGTTCTTCTTCCCTCTTGGCTAAAGATGAGGATCTGCAACCACATTCTGGAAGATGACAACGCTTTGAAGAAGATAGTGTTTAACAATAGCGTGTGGGTGATAAAAAAGCTGCGGGCGTCCATCCCGGAAGATCCATTCGAAGTCCTGATCAATGGCCAATCAATGGGGATGACTAAGCTCCTGGCCTTTGCGAAACGCGTACCCAATACGGACCGTTTCCCTCAGGTTCTTGTCATCTACTCTTCCGGTTATCTGCGGGTTAAGGCCGGGGCTGATCCTAAGCCACCGCTGCCGTTCGGTCAAAGCCTTGTCCTCGGCCCGGCAATCTCCGGCACATCGACTTCATTTCCGAAGAGGACCTTATTCTTCCATCCCCAGTTACAGCGCGTTGCGATTGACACATCGCATCTCAATCAGGACGGTACGGGTAGGGTGCTGATCCGGATTACGAGCTCCCGCTCAAATCTTTCACGCAACAGCGCCACGACTAACCAGATCATGAATCTCGCCTGGGCACTGATCCTGGAAGAGCCGCATGATCTCGCAACGACACTTCATGTAGCGGGAACGTTTGAATTCACAGAGGATATAACCCTGGATCCGTTGCAGACAAGAAAATTGGAGTCGGTGCGGCTCCTCCAGATTTCCAGCATGTTTATTGATCATGTCCGGCATGATGTTAACGCGCTTCGCTTCCGCACTGATGGCGATATCGTCACGTTATCCTACGACCCAACATTGGCCAATCTGTTGCTGCCAGTTACTTCCAGCTCACTGGATCCAGCAATGCCGATGTTCGACTCTATCCATACAGATGATGTCGGACAGCCCAACGGCAATACACCGAGCTACAGAATTAGGATTAACTCAACGACAGGCCCCATGACAGGCCCGATTATGGTTCGAGCATTTTTCAACAGCAGTCAAAACCTGCAGGATGACAACCTGGGACTGTGGGCCTTTCAGAAAACGCCAGTGTCCATGAAAAAGGGTACAACCGGAGACATCAATTACACCATTATCGCGAGTATAAATCCTCATTCCCTGCCACTGCACCCCTCGAAACGAGTTAGGGTTGAGATAGCGCTGGTAGTATGATCAAACTGTTTGCACCCCGTCGGCTATAACTTTAGAAAAGCAAGCCGCCAAACAGGACTGTTGCCCAAAAGTAAGGAGTAGCGTTATGAGATACCAGACTACGCAATAGCGGTCTTAGGCAGGCCTTCCGCCGCTCGCGCCTCCTGCACTTTTGGTCGGGATTCAATACGTCGCATGTAATCGCCTAACACCGGCCAAGCCGAGATATCGATCTTCAGGGAACCTGTCCAGGTAAGCAAGGTATAGAGATAGGCATCCGCAATGGTGTATTCGCCGGTCAGGTATGGCTTCCCCTTCAGCTTGCCGGCTATATAGGTAAAGTGGCGCCCCAGCTTCTTAAGATATGCATCTTTTGCGTCGGCGCCCATGCCAGCAAAAAATGGATAGAAACTTTTATGCACCTCGGCGGCAATAAAGTTAAGCCACTCGTTGAGACGCACCCGCTCGAACGTTCCGAGCTTGGGGGCAAGTCCTGATTCCGGTTTTTTATCCGCCAAGTATTGAATGATTACGCTTGCTTCCGAGACGACCTGATCGTCATCCAACAGCAAAAGAGGCACAGCGGATTTTTCGTTGATCACATTAAAATCTTTGCCGAATTCCGTTTTTTTTGTTTTTAGATCGACCCTCTCCAGAGCAAATTCATAGCCTGCCTCACATAGCACGATATGCGCGGCAAGGGAGCAAGCGCCAGGGGTGTAGTAAAGCTTCATGAAATCCTCCTCGATTGTTTGGTGATTGCGAAGGGTCAAGAGTACCGGACGCCCGTTATGATTGATAGATGATATTGATCAGAACATCAAGTGATCTTGATATGGAAATCTCAAATGAATTGCTTGCCGTATGCTCAAGATCCATACATTGCTAGGCCTGCAAGTTAATGCCGGGTTAGGGCCAGCCTGCGTTATTCAGGGTTTCCCTTAGCATAAAAC
>JALYOY010000298.1 GCA_030856655.1 Pseudomonadota bacterium
GACTGGAACAGAACCGGCTGGCGATGCTGCTGGCGGTGTTGCACCGTCATGCGGGAATTGCGTGTTTTGATCAAGATGTTTTCGTCAATGCGGTCGGTGGCGTTAAAATTACCGAGCCCGGTGCGGATCTGGCGGTATTGCTCGCTATTGTTTCCTCACTCAAGAACAAGCCATTGCCGGAAAAAATGGTGGTGTTTGGTGAAGTCGGGCTGGCTGGAGAAGTGCGTCCCGTTCAGCGCGGCCAGGAGCGGCTGAAAGAAGCCGCCAAACTGGGCTTTGCTCAAGCCATTATCCCTAAGGCCAACAAGCCGAAACAGGCGCTTTCAGGCATGGAGATCATTGCAGTGGAGAGGGTGGACGAAGCAGTCGCAAAAATGCGCTGAATCAAATGCGCTGAATCCAAACCTTGCGAATACCGACTGCGACTAAACTGTTTACCCGGTTTCGTTTACTTCCTTGCATGTTTTGACCGGATCTCCTCCCTCATTCCCATCCATAGCGATGGCGGACAGCCACGCCGAGGTCCCTTGCTCATGCGGATTGTTGTTTTGGCAAGCGAGACTGACGGCTACATTCTTCGGCACTACCCGGGCGAGAGTCAGGCACCCAATCTATATTGCACGCAGCTCACAGGCTCGTAACCCGGCACGATGCTTTTGTACGTGGTCGGAAATGCTTGTCTTCATATTACCTCTTCATTAGCATATTACATGCAAATGTTACGCCAAACGTAGTCCTGAAATGGTGCCGTTACATACAAATGCTCAAATGAGCTCATGGTTAAATATGAGTAATAGACGCAGGTTATGGATACTAGGATTTCTTTCGGTCGGTGTCGTTCTGGCTGCCGCAATTGCTTCACCGATTCCTCAGCCTGCGGAGTATCACCAATTCGCGGATCAACGCATTTTTTCCGGTATTCCCAATTTTTTGAATGTGGTTTCCAACGCTGCTTTTCTGCTTGTCGGGATAGCAGGGGTCGGGTTTTTGTTCCGCGCCAGCGGATCCGATGCGGCTCAAGCTCTCGTCGCCTCGCCCGAACGCTGGCCTTACCTGATTTTGTTTCTGAGCGTGGCAATGGCATCCATGGGTTCAGCCTATTATCATCTTGCGCCGGACAATGACCGGTTGGTTTGGGATCGTCTGCCAATAGGGGTGGGGATAATGGGCCTGCTTGCCGCGACGCTAAGCGAACGTGTCAGTCCGAGAGTAGGCTTGCGATTATTGCCTGTTCTGATTGCAATTGGAGCCGGGAGCGTGGTGCACTGGTACTGGAGCGAGCAGCGTGGTGCCGGCAATCTGAACTTTTATATCGTCGTGCAGTTCTATTCACTTCTGCTTATTTTTCTGCTCGGACTCTTTTTTCCGTCGAGATATACCCGTGGCGCCGATATGTACGTGGTGATGGCGTTGTACGGTCTCGCCAAACTGGCGGAAATTGGGGATCGGGAAATTTATGATCTTGGGCAGTTGATGAGCGGTCATACTGCAAAGCACTTGCTTGCCGCACTGGCTATTTACTGGATATTGCGTATGCTGACCAAACGCCGACCATGCGCGAGCCATTGCCTAAAAGAATAAAGAGGCCTGGACCTCACGTCGCTTAGCATTGCAGTTACTGCAATTAAACAATTAAGGAGAGTCAAAATGCATCTTTCAACAGCCTACGAACGGATGGGCGGCGAAGCGGTCATGCGCCGCCTGGTGGACCGTTTTTACGATCTGATGGATGAAGACCCCGACTATTTCGGTGTACGCAAGCTTCATCCGCAGGATTTGGCCAGTTCGCGGCAAAAGCTGTTCATGTTTCTTTCCGGCTTTACTGGCGGGCCATCCTTATATACCGAGAAATATGGCGAACCTCGCATGCGTACCCGCCATATGCCTTTTGCGATTGGTTTCCCCGAGCGCGATCAATGGTTATCGTGCATGGGCCGTGCAATGGTCGATGTCGGATTGGACGAAGAATTATGCCGGAGGCTTGCGATGGCGTTTTATCAGACCGCAGATTTCATGCGTAATCAGCCGGAGTAGAAAAACTGACCTGGCTAAAACGAAGCGTTTGACCGTTTGTTGGCGACCAACGTTACACCGCCTCAATTAAATAAAAAGGCCCGGATTTGCCGGGCCTTTTTGCATTAACGCGAAAATTTATTTGCTTCTGAAATACGGGCTTGGAGCACTGCTATTTCCGAATGTATGGCTTCGGGTATTTCCCGTCGCATTGCCCCGCGTATTTTCCCGATTATCGCTAAACGCACGGCCACGGCTGTTATCCCAATTTCCATTGACGCTGTTAGCGCTACCGGCATGGCGTCCGCTATCGTTTGACCATGCGCGGTTACGTTTATGGGCGATGCTGGGCGTTCCCCTGGACGTCCCGCCAGTAGCAGGACGCGGCTTGAATCGTGGCTCCAGGCCGGGCACCACGTGAGAAGCGATCTGCTGGCCCGTAAAGCGCTCGATTTTTTTTAGATTGACGCCATCCTTACCCGAAGCGAACGATACCGCTATTCCCGCTGCGCCGGCGCGGCCCGTGCGACCAATGCGATGCACATAGTCTTCGGCAAATTTCGGCAGATCGAAATTAATTACGTGGGTAATGCCGACCACGTCGATTCCTCGTGCCGCGACGTCAGTTGCCACCAGCACCCGCAGTCCGCCGTGGCGGAGCTTAGTCAGCGTGCGGGTACGGTCGCGCTGGTTCATGTCGCCATGCAACGCGGCGGCTTCATGACCTTGGGCGGCAAGGTTGTCCGCCAGCATATCGGCGTCGCGCTTGGTTGCGGTGAAGACAATGGCCTGTTTTAACGCCATGTCGCGCAGCAGATGATCCAGCAGCCGGTTCTTATGCGACATGTCGTCAACATAATGAAGCCGTTGTTCAATGTTATCGAGCCTTGCCTGTTGCGATGCAATCTGGATGCGTTTGGGCGATTTCAGCAGGCGTGCCGCAACCTTGTCTATTGCGCTGTCCAGGGTGGCGGAAAACAGTAAGGTTTGGCGGGTGGCCGGAGTAGCCGAAGCGATTTTCTCCACGTCATCAATGAAACCCATGTCGAGCATGCGGTCGGCTTCATCCAGCACCAGCATTTCCAGGCGCGAAAAATCGATGCGTCCGCGCTGAATGTGATCAATCAAGCGACCAGGTGTCGCGACAAGAATATCCACCGGCTGCGAAAGCAATTTGTTTTGCAGCGGATAAGGCATCCCGCCAAGTATGCTTACAACTTTGACGCGAGATAGATGCTTGCCATACTTAGCGGCAGCTTCAGATACCTGGAGCGCAAGTTCCCGCGTCGGTGTCAACACCAGCACACGTGGCCCACGGCTGTGCACTTTGGAAGGCGTGGCAAGGCGGTGTAGCGCAGGAAGCATGAATGCAGCGGTTTTGCCGGTGCCCGTTTGGGCCGAAGCCATGATATCGTGCCCTGCAATCAATTCGGGAATGGCCTGCGCCTGAACAGGAGTTGGGGTGGTGTAGCCGGACTCGATAACAGCTTTAAGAATGAGTGGGTTCAGATTAAGATTTTCAAAAGACACGTTGTTTTCCTATGAAGTGAAAAATATGGTGCGTCTATGAAGTTCAGGTCCCATGACGATGGCAATAACGT
>JALYOY010000303.1 GCA_030856655.1 Pseudomonadota bacterium
TTGAAACGGGTAGTGATGGGCGAAGACGAAGGAACTCTGGTGCGAGTTTGAAATAACTCTGAGGTTTAAATTTAACAAAGAAGCCATGCATTCATTCTCGATCCTCTGTCATTGACAAATATTATGATCGCCGATATTAAGAAATCCGCTGAACAAAAAATGCAAAAAAGCCTCGAGGCTTTGAAACTAGATCTGGGCAAAGTACGAACCGGCCGGGCTCATACTGGCCTGCTGGATCATATCGCGGTCGATTATTATGGCGCCCCCACGCTCATTAGCCAGTTGGCTAATATTAATTTGGCGGACGCGCGTACTATCACCGTTGCGCCTTGGGAAAAGAAGATGCTAGGTGCAATTGAAAAGGCGATTCGCAACTCCGACCTGGGATTGAATCCGGTAACTGTGGGCGAGCTGATTCGTGTACCTATGCCGGCGCTCACAGAGGAACGCCGTCGCGACCTCACCAAGATCGTGAAGCATGAGGCTGAAACCGCGCGAATCGCGCTGCGCAATGTCCGTCGTGACGCGAATGCCCATCTGAAGGATTTACTCAAGGAAAAAAAGATCGCCGAGGACGACGAACGCCGCGGACAGGATGAAATCCAAAAACTTACCGACCGTCACATCGCCGAAATAGAAAAATTGTTGCAGATCAAGGAAGCTGAGCTGATGGCAATCTAATGCAACGCGCCCCTAATCTCAATTCCAGTTCCAGGCAAACCGCCATGCGGAGGCCCCGCAAGTTAGATTTGAGACGCTTTTAACTCAACTGTACCTTCCATGCCTCTTATCACCAGCTCAACCCGCGAAATACCTGAAACCGGCATGATTCCCCGGCACATTGCCATCATCATGGATGGCAACGGCCGCTGGGCGAAAGACCGCTTTATGCCCAGAGTGGCTGGGCATAAACGCGGGGTGGAGACGGTGCGAACTGCTATTAAGGCCTGTATTGAGCGCGGCGTAGAATATCTTACGTTATTTGCTTTCAGCAGTGAAAACTGGCGCAGGCCGGCGGATGAAGTTACGTTTCTGATGCAACTTTTCATAACCGTGCTCGAACAGGAGGTTGCTAAGCTGCACGAGAACGGCATTTGCTTCAAAGTGATCGGTGACTTGTCAAAATTCGAGCCTAAAATAGTCGAATTTGTTCGTAACGGAGAGACGCTGACTGCGGCTAATACACGCTTTACGCTAACCATTGCAGCCAATTACGGCGGGCGCTGGGATATCATGCAGGCCATTCACAAGATGCTGGCGCGACGTCCTGAATTGGCAACCTGTTTCGACGAAAAAGATTTGATGCCGTATTTCGCATTGAACTACGCTCCCGAACCCGATCTGTTTATCCGCACCGGTGGTGAAAAGCGTATCAGCAATTTTATGCTGTGGCAGTTGGCCTACACAGAGCTGTATTTTACCAATACCCTATGGCCGGATTTCGACGATCACGCACTTGACCTCGCCATTCGATCTTATCAGAAACGTGAACGCCGTTTCGGACGCACCAGCGAACAGCTTCAAGTAGTACTGCCTGCCAATGAGGGAAGGGAAATTGCCGCCAAAAGAATGGCATAGCGTCGACGGTTTCCCAATGCGTACTTGTTTTTGCTCAGGCGTTTCGCGTCATGCTTAGGATACGGATTTTTACTGCCGCCATCATGCTGTTCCTCTTCTTGGCGGCCTTGTTTTATCTATCAGCGATTTTCTGGATGGCATTACTGCTCGCGCTGACAGTGGCTGGCTCGTGGGAATGGAACAAGCTTGCGAGATTCTCCACCACCTATTCCATCATTTATCCATTATTTACCGTAATGCTGGGAGGAGAACTGCTGTTTATATTGAGTGAAAAAGTTTTGGCTGATCCGTATACGACGTCATTTCTGTGGCTGTACGCGCTTTCACTAACATTCTGGTCCCTGGGCGCTCCCTATTTTCTGAGATCAAATCGTCCGCTTAAGAATCCGCTCCTGCTGGCATTAACGGGCTGGCTACTGTTATTGCCAACTTGTCTTGCCCTGTTCCAGTTGCGCGCCATCAGTCCGCTACTCCTGCTGGGTTTCATGGGTGCCATCTGGATTTCGGATACCGCGGCATATTTCACGGGACGCGCATTCGGAAGACATAAACTCGCGCCGAGTATCAGCCCCGGCAAAACTTGGGAGGGTGTGGCGGGCGCGCTGGTCGCGGTTTCTATTTATGCCCTGGCATGGAGTTTTTTCGTCGGAGAAGAAGCTCACGTTCTATTACTGGCGCCGCTGCTGCTCGTGCTTGCAATGATGGGGATTATTGGAGATCTATTCGAATCCCTCATGAAACGTCATGCCGGCGTCAAGGATAGCGGGAGTATTTTACCGGGTCACGGTGGTATACTTGATCGTATAGATGCCCTCACTTCAACCCTGCCTATAGCTGTTTTGTCACTTCTGTTTTTACAGACTCAACTATGATAGCCGTTCGTCATCTCACCATTCTTGGCTCTACTGGCACCATCGGCGTGAATACACTGGATGTGGTCGCACGTCATCCTGATCGGTTCCGTATTGTTGCCCTTACCGCCAATAACAACGCCCGAAAAATATTGGAACAATGCCGTCGCTTCCAGCCGCGTTATGCAGTAATGCTGGATGTAGCTAGCGCTGAATGGCTACAGGCGGAAATTCGCGCGGCTGGTCTTGCAACTGAGGTGCTAGCCGGGGTTGAGTCCCTGGAAAAAGTTGCGGCGCTTCCCGATGTGGATACCGTGATGGCTGCGATCGTCGGGGCCGCCGGCATACGTCCCACATTTGCCGCCGCCGGTGCGGGGAAACATGTACTCCTCGCCAACAAGGAAACCATGGTTATGGCGGGCCGGATTTTCATGGACGTGGTGAAGCATAATCATTCTACTCTGCTGCCGATAGACAGCGAACACAATGCTATTTTTCAATCGCTGCCGCAGAATTTCTCGGGAGATTTGGGAGCGGTCGGCGTACGACGCATTCTGCTGACCGCATCAGGCGGACCCTTCCGGCAATTATCGCTAAGCTCGCTGGAGGACGTAACGCCGGGGCAGGCTTGCGCCCATCCTAATTGGGTCATGGGGCAGAAAATCTCGGTTGACTCCGCCACCATGATGAACAAGGGTTTGGAAGTCATCGAAGCGCACTGGCTATTTGATGCCGCTCCCGAGCAGATCCAGGTAATAATCCATCCGCAAAGCATCATTCATTCCATGGTCGAGTATGTGGATGGCTCAGTACTGGCACAACTTGGCAATCCGGACATGCGTACCCCGATTGCTCATGCCCTGGGTTTTCCGGAGCGAATTGAAACTGGTGTAGCGCCTCTGGATATGTTTAAAGTGGCCCGGCTGGATTTTGAGGCCCCCGATTTTGAGCGCTTTCCCTGCCTCGGGCTCGCCTATCAGGCACTGGCCGCCGGGGGCAGCTCACCGGCAATACTCAACGCAGCGAATGAAGTAGCGGTAGAATCCTTTCTTAAATGCCGAATGCCATTTACTGCGATTCCAGCCATGATTGAGGAAGTCATGCGGACAGTCTGCTCAAAGGACATCGTCACACTTAATGATGTGCTGGCAGCGGACGGCGAGGCGCGTGAGGCCGCGCATGAATGGCTGGCGTGTCTGGCATAAGGTGCAGATGCGTGACACCAATCTGATCGTGTTTTCCCAGTTTTACTGTTCCAATCTCCTTTCCGTGGAGACAACACGGCATACCGCCAGCTTGCTGAAGTCTCTTTTGCGTCGCGATTCCCGCTATCCTGCGCTGGTATGATCTTCTTTTTTACAATAATTGCTTTTGTTGTTGCTTTGGGGGTGCTGATCGTATTTCACGAATTCGGCCATTACCTGGTGGCACGCTGGTGCGGAGTGAAGGTTTTACGTTTTTCGGTCGGGTTTGGCCGCCCTTTGTTGAGCAAGCGCTGGGGAAAAGATCAAACTGAATGGGTAGTGGCTGCCTTTCCTCTTGGCGGTTATGTCAAGATGCTGGATGAGCGCGAAGATGAAGTCGCGCCTGAAGATGTGACGCGTTCGTTCAACCGCAAGCCGGTTGCATCCCGATTTGCAATCGTCGCGGCAGGTCCAATCGCTAATTTTTTGCTGGCAATCGTGCTTTACTGGCTGCTGTTCATGCTGGGTGTCAGCGGTATGAAACCAGTAGTGGGCCCGGCGGTTCCCGCCACACCTGCGGCATTCGCGGCTTTCGAGACGGGTGAGACCATATTAAAAATTGAAACCGAACCCGTCGCGACTTGGCAGGATGCTCGCTGGCTGCTGTTGTCGCATGCGGTGGACAGATCGCCATCTGTCACGGTGGAAACCATTCGCCAAAACGGGGAAATAACTAGGCGCCGGTTGGATTTAAGCCGCATCGAGGCGGACGACCTGGATGGGGATTTTCTAAAGAAAATCGGTTTGAGCACCTATCTGCCGGCAATGAAACCCGTTATTGGTCAAGTAATTTCAAGTGGTGCAGGGAATCGCGCCGGTTTGTTGGCAGGGGATGAGATTCTGGCGGTAGACGGTCAGGAAATTACACTGTGGGAAGAGTTGGTACAGCGAATACAAGCTAGCCCGGGAATTCCATTGGCGCTTGAGATTCAGCGTGGTAATGCGATCATCGATATTGAGGTTATTCCTGATACTGTTACTGAAAACAGGAAAAAAATCGGCAAAATCGGAATCGGGCCCGAAGTCGATCGCAATGAACTGGAAAAACTATTAGTGGAAGTCAGCTACCCGGCCGGCACGGCCATAGTCCGGGCAATGAATAAAACATGGGAAATATCGGTATTTACGCTGCAAATGCTATGGAAAATGGTGGCGGGAGAGGTGTCATGGAAGAATGTAAGCGGACCTATTACGATAGCCGACTATGCGGGTAAGTCAGCGCAAATGGGGCTTTCTTCATATCTTGGATTCCTTGCGCTCATCAGTATCAGCCTGGGAGTGCTGAATTTGTTGCCTATCCCCGTGCTGGATGGAGGGCATTTAATGTATTATGTGCTCGAAATCGTCAAGGGCAGTCCGCTTTCTGTCAGAGCCACCGATATTGGTCAGCAGGTCGGGATGGTGCTGTTATTTACCCTGATGGCCTTCGCCATATATAACGATGTCAGCCGGCTCATCTCCAGTTAAGCATGAAAGTCAAGTATGAAAGTCAAATATCTCGTGGCGCTTGTTGCTGCCTTATGCGCTTCGGTTTCATGGGCGCGCGAGCCATTCGTAGTTAAGGATATACGGGTGGAGGGAATACAGCGCACCGAAGCGGGAACGGTGTTCAATTATTTACCGGTGAAAGTGGGCGAGACACTTGACGACGAAAAAGCTGCAGCTGCCATCAAGGCGCTTTATGCTACCGGTTTTTTCAAGGATGTGCGCCTGGAGTCGGAAAATGGTGTTCTGCTCGTAGTGGTGGAAGAGCGCCCGGCTATCGCACAGATCAACATCGTTGGGTCCAAGGAATTCGAGAAGGATAAACTGAAAGAAGGTTTGAAGCAGGCGGGTCTGGCGGAATCGCGCATCTTTGATCGCTCAATGCTTGAGAGAGCCGAACAGGAATTGAAGCAGCAGTACCTCAGTCGTGGCAAATACGCGGTGAAAATCACGACCACGACCACGCCGCTTGACCGTAACCGCGTCGGAATCAACTTCCAAGTGGATGAAGGGAAAACCGCTAAGATTCGCAAGATCAATATCGTTGGCAATGAAGCTTTCAAGGAAAAGGAACTGCTGAGCGCGTTCGTGCTGAGAACCCCCGGCTTGTTGACGTGGTTTACTAAAGAAGACCAGTATTCGAAACAAAAGCTAGCTGCCGATCTGGAGTCACTGCGCTCTTATTATCTCAATCGCGGCCATCTTGAATTCAGCATTGAATCCACTCAGGTATCAATCACGGCCGACATGCAGGATATTTATATCACGATAAATATCGTTGAAGGCCCCCAATACAAGGTTTCAGAGATCAAACTTGCGGGTGAATTGCTGCTGCCGGAAGATGAATTGCGCAAGCTCGTAAAATTGGCGCCAGGCGATGTATTCGCGCGGGAGAAGTTGACTGAATCCGTCAAGCTTATCACCGATCGGCTGGGCGATGATGGCTATGCATTTGCCAATATCAACGCGTCGCCGCAACTGGACAAAGAAAAACAGCAAGTGGCTTTCACGTTTTTTATCGATCCGGGCCGCCGGGTCTATGTAAGACGCATCAATATAACAGGTAACAATCGTACCCGAGATGAGGTGATTCGTCGGGAAATGCGCCAATTCGAGGGAGGGTGGTATTCAACTTCAAAAATCAACCAATCCAAACTACGTGTAGACAGGCTGAATTATTTTAATGCTGTCAATGTGGAGACGCCGGCTGTTCCCAATGCCACCGATCAGATTGACGTAAACGTGGAGGTCAAGGAAAAAGCCACCGGCGCTGTAATGTTTGGGGCGGGCTATTCCAACATGGAGGGTATCATCCTGAGCGGTTCTGTCGCCCAGGACAACATATTCGGCACCGGTAAGTTCGTCAATCTCATGGTTAATACCGGTCGCGTTAACAAGGTCTATTCACTATCCTACACCGACCCTTATTTTACCCGTCACGGGGTAACTGGCGGGTTTGATATTTACAAGCGCGTCCTTAACACAAGTTCTCTGTCGTCGGTGATGAACTTTAATACAGATACTACCGGCGCCAATCTCCGGCTCGGCATTCCCCTTAACGAAAATGATAGTGTCCAGGTCGGGTTGGGCGCTGAAAATACGGTGATCCAACTGGGCCCCAATAGCCCGCAACGTAATATCGATTTCGTAAATAAATTCGGAGAAAGTACCAACAATATACCTTTGACGGTCAGCTGGCGGCGCGATGGCCGCGACAGCGCTATCTGGACGACGTCGGGCACCACCCAGAGAGTATTCGCCGAGGCGGGCATGCCGGGCGTCGATCTTACTTATTACAAAGTGAGCTACGACCTCAAGTGGTATTATCCTATCACCAAAACCTTTACTCTTTTGTTAAACGGAGAGCTGGGATACGGCGAGGGTTACAACGGGAAAGATCTGCCCTTCTTCAAGAATTTCTTTGCTGGCGGCAATACCTCGGTTCGTGGTTACAATATCAGCTCGTTAGGTCCCCGCGACAATAATAACAGAGCGTTGGGAGGCAATATACGTACAGTGGGCAGCATCGAAATACTGTTTCCAATGCCCGGTATGAGGAATGATAGATCAGTGCGTCTGAGTACGTTTCTGGACGGCGGCACGGTATGGGGGAGTGGCGGCGTGAGACCGGAGTTGGAAGGTTTGCGTTATTCCGCCGGAATCGCTGTAACCTGGATTTCTCCGATGGGGCCGCTTAAAGTCAGCGTCGCAGAGCCTCTAAATAATCACCCTGGTGACAACTTGCAACGATTTCAGTTTCAATTTGGGCAGCAGTTCTGAACAAACGAACAATCGGAGAAAAAATTGAAACACAAGGTTCAATGGCGACGAATTTTAACGGCAGCATGCGTGGCTCTTGTTTCCGCGAACGTATCCGTTGGCGCTTACGCAAATGATATTAAGATTGGCGTTGTCGATACCGAGAGAATTTTAGCTGAATCAGCACCGGCAGTGAGGGCCTTGAAAAAAATAGAAAAGGAATTCCTCCCGCGCGATCAGGAGATCAAGAAAATGGCGTTACAAGCGAAGGTCCTCCAGGATCTTCTGGAAAAGGACGGCCAAACAATGGCGGAAGGGGATCGGCGCAACAAGGAGCGAGACCTGGCCAACCTCAATCGGGAATACCAGCGTGCTCAACGGCAGATGCGCGAAGACCTGAGCTTACGTCAAAATGACGAGGTTGCCACGCTGCAATTGAGCGCAAGTAAGGTTATTCAGATCATTGCAGAAGCAGAGAAATACGATTTGATACTGCCTCTACGG
This sequence comes from Pseudomonadota bacterium, assembly GCA_030856655.1. Classification (GTDB taxonomy): domain Bacteria; phylum Pseudomonadota; class Gammaproteobacteria; order Burkholderiales; family Nitrosomonadaceae; genus Nitrosospira. The sequence continues at coordinate 7,922 of JALYOY010000303.1, forward strand.
GATCTGGTTTATCGTAGTCAGCGCGTAGACATCACCGAGAAGGTTATTAAGGCGCTGGCTGACAAATAGCATCACTTCGTGCTTAAGGAAGCCCGGAACGGCGTAGCCGTCCTCCCCCTGAGATATGGAAAAAGATACCCAAAGTTTAAAGGAAGAAATCGTGAGCGTCATGGATATCCATGAAATTCTGAAATACCTGCCTCATCGCTATCCTTTTCTACTGGTAGACCGGGTTCTATCTTGCGAACCAGGAAAAAACATAACCGCACTCAAGAATGTGACCATTAACGAGCCTTTCTTTCCGGGTCATTTTCCTCATCACCCGGTTATGCCAGGTGTACTGATTATTGAAGCACTGGCTCAGGCCGCAGCGATTCTGACGCTTAAGACCATGAATTTACAAACGGACGACAATTCACTCTATTATTTTGTCGGTATCGATCGTGCCCGTTTCAAGCAGCCGGTACAGGCGGGCGACCAGTTGATACTCAAGGCAACCATAGAACGGCAGCGAATCGGAATCTGGAAGTATTCTACTCAGGCGGAAGTGGATGGCCGCATTGTCACCGAGGCGGAACTGATGTGCACGATGCGGAGCAAGCCGTAGCGCCTGGTATTCCGGCGAGCCAAATGGCGACTCGATGACACTCGAGTAAACGGCTCGAGTAAACAGTTGGCAGGTTCGAGACTCGCGAGTGGGTTACGGTTATATGGCCGCTGAAAGTAGGCGATGATGTGTTATTGTCGCTGTCGAGGTTGAAAATGGGGAGCTTGGGATAAGTGCCAGCCGAAGGGTTCAACTGGATTTGCGGCGTGGATGAGTCTGGCAGAGGACCATTAGCGGGGCCGGTATACGCTGCCTGCGTGGTACTCAATCCGGACTATAAAATCGAGGGCTTGGCGGATTCGAAAACACTCAGCGAAGATAAGCGCAACACGCTAACCACTGCCATAAAGACGTATTCGGTGGCTTGGGCCATTGCTTTCGCATCGGTTAAGGAGATCGATCAGTTGAACATTCTGCAGGCAAGCCTGCTGGCGATGAAACGTGCGGTTGAAAGCCTGTCATTCATTCCAGACAGGGTACTCGTGGATGGGAATCAGCGGCCCCGCCTGCGTGTTCCTGTGAGCACTATTGTCAGGGGCGATAGCCTGATACCAGAAATTTCAGCTGCTTCCATTATCGCCAAGACGGCGCGCGATGCTGAAATGGTGGCTTTGCACCAGCGCTTCCCGCATTATGGCTTCGACCGGCATAAAGGGTATTCAACAGAACAACACATTGCGGCGTTACGGGTTCACGGAGCATCAATAGTGCATCGGCGTAGCTTTGCGCCGGTCAGGGAATTAATACCCAATTACAAAATTCAGTCGCTTTTATAAGAAGGAACTTTATTCTCTTTCATAATTACTAATGTAGTAATGATTATCGCCCGAAAATTCAAAGTAAAGGAACAGTGAGCCGGCGTCATTTGAAAACGGCGCAAGAAGAGCGTGCGGTTTATTGAATAACTTCAACTACAGATCTGAATACTATGCATATCGAAAAAGACATGGTGGTGTCGCTGAGCTATGAACTATCGGACCTAACGGGTAAAGTCATGGAAAAATCCGGTTCGGCGATCAGCTATTTGCATGGTGGCTATGACGGGATCTTTCCAATGGTGGAGGAGAAGTTGCATAACAGAGAGGTGGGCTACAGTTGCTCCGTTTTCATGGAGCCGGAAAACACCTTTGGCGAATATGACAGCCAACTGGTGCGAGTGGAGCCGCGCGATGCTTTTCCTGAGGATGTTGTGGTTGGCATGCAGTTTGAGGGTGGCGAGGAAGATTCCGACGATGTCTTAATCTTCACCATAACCGATATCGCCGAAGATAAGGTGGTAGTGGATGGGAATCATCCGCTTGCAGGCATGACTTTGCGTTTCGATTGTACGGTTACCGGCGTGCGTCCTGCTACTGCAGAAGAACTTTCTCACGGCCACGTCCATGGGGCTCATGGCCACGAACATTGAATAAGTGTTCCGTATTCAAATATCGCGCGTTATCTGAGGCCAGGTTGATCTGCGATCAGTGGCAGTGCGAAATGTTGTCCCTCTGCTAAGCTATTTTTTTTCAGCCGCGTCTTTTAATGCGTAGAGCTTCTCTAGCGCTTGCTTCGGGCTTAACTCATCGGGTTGGATTGCGTGTAACAGGACAAGAACGGCGTGTTCTGACTGGGAATCTTCTGGCGCAACTTCTTTTGGCGCAACGGTTGCTTCTGAAAACAAATCCCGTTGCGATTGCCTGTCCACGCTTTCCTGCTCGAGTTTTACCAGATATTTTCTTGCTGTTTTGATCGCCGGTTCTGGCACGCCCGCCAGCGCTGCCACCTGGAGGCCGTAGCTTTGGCTGGCGGGTCCCTCGTTGACCGCATGGAGGAATACAATATGATGTTTGTGTTCCACCGCTTGCAGATGCACATTAACTGCCTGCGCGAATTCCTCGGCAAGTCTCGTCAGTTCAAAATAATGGGTTGCGAATAACGTATAACTTCGGTTCCTTTCCAACAGATACCGGGCAATGGCAAAGGCCAGCGCCAGGCCATCAAAGGTGGAAGTGCCCCGTCCTACTTCGTCCATCAGCACCAGACTTTGAGCGCTGGCATTGTGCAGGATATTGGCGGTTTCAGTCATTTCCACCATGAAAGTGGAGCGTCCTCCAGCAAGGTCATCGGATGCGCCGATACGGGTGAAAATTTGATCCAGCGGGCCAATGCGCGTGCTTTTTGCGGGAACAAAGCTGCCGCAATGGGCGAGTAATGCAATTAGCGCGACCTGACGCATATAAGTGGATTTGCCTCCCATGTTGGGGCCGGTAATAACGAGCATCTGCCGTCTGCCGCCCTCGTAAGCGCCAAGCCTCACATCGTTGGCAATGAAATCCTCCACCTGGTTTTCCACCACTGGGTGGCGTCCCGCCTTAATTTCAATAACGGCCTCGCCGGTAAAAACCGGCGAGATATAATCGAGCGCGAGTGCGCGTTCGGCGAACGCAGCTAATATATCCAGTTCAGCGACGCTTCGAGCTACTTGCTGTAAGTGGCCGACGTGCGGCAACAGCAGGTTCAGCAGCGCATTGTATAAAAATTTCTCTCGCTCCAGCGCGCGATCCTGGGCAGACAGCGCCTTGTCCTCGAAGGCCTTAAGTTCTGGCGTGCTATAGCGCTCGGCATTTTTCAGCGTCTGTCTTCTGCGATAGTCATCGGGGATCTTTTCGCTGTGCGCGTGCGTAACTTCAATATAAAAACCATGCACGCGGTTATATTCCACTTTGAGATTTGAGATGCCAGTGCGTGTTTTTTCCCGCGTTTCAAGTTGCAGTAAAAATTGGCCACAGTTGTTCTGTATTGCGCGTAATTCATCCAGTTCTGCGTCATAGCCGTCGGCAATCACGCCGCCTCCACGCAGCAGAATTCCAGGCTCTTCGTGTAAGGCTTTTTCCAGAAGATTAACAAGCGCCACATTCGGCGCCATCATTTGCGCCAATTCGACAAGATGTTCGCAGGTTTGTCCTACCATCGCGCCGATCGCCGCAATGGCGTCGGG
>JALYOY010000116.1 GCA_030856655.1 Pseudomonadota bacterium
CTTCTATTCTTTAGGGGCATTTGATAGACATCGAACAGGATCTTTTAACGATGGTACCCGGCGATGCCTGACGGTTGTCGAGATGAGGGAGAGGAACTTCGGAAAAAGCAAAGATGGATACTGGTTAGCGCCGATAGCCAAGAAAGATCGCGAGCGGCTTTTAAGCCTTCGCGCTGGTAAAAACATAAAGGATGAAAATGACGACTAAAGTAACCAACGAAAATAACGATACATGGTCCGACCAACTTGATAAATTATACGCTGACCACTTTTATCTGGGGGCATGGGCTCAGCTTGCATCAATGCAAGAAGGCAAACTATGGGTTTTATGCGAGCAGGTTTCCCCCTTGGGGAAAAACACGGTTGATCAAGGAGCATAATATGGCGCAAATAGCTAAAACCGCGCCAGCTTTCATGTTCTACGCAAGCGATATGATGGCTGACAGGAGATACCGAACCATGGGCTTGGAGGAGCGGGGCTTGCTCCTTTCGATCCTTTGCGAATGCTGGGTAAACCGATCTATGCCTTCCGACGCTCCGTCTATCGGGAAATGGCTAAGTTTCCCTAAAGAGGCAATCGAGGCGGCACTAACGGATAAAGTCTTATCATTCTTTGACATACATACAAACGAATTAACAAGTCCTGAGCTTGAACGATATCGGAAAGAACTAGAAATGCGCAGAGACAATATGTCTAAAGGCGGAAAAAAGGGCTCTAAAACAAGATGGGATAAGCCCGTAGCCAGTGATAACTACCCCATTAAGCACCCCTATGGGGTTTCGATGGGGTCTAGAGTAGAGCAGAGAAGAGAAGAGAAGAGAAGAATAGAAGCGAGGCGTTATGTAAGGAAGATATTAATAACATCGATCCTTGGATAGCTGACTATGATAAATACGATAAAGCTTCTGAGGAGCGTTCAATTCCATTCTGACTGATATCATTTTGGGGGTCTATCCAATCGTTGACGAATGATCGGGTAAACCCAAATTGATAAAGCCGCAGAGACCGGTTTAGGCACGCGCACACGCGAGGGTAACCGCTCTCCATGTAGCACTTCGGACTCAAGCGTAAAGCACGAATTATCCCAGCAAAGAATAGCAAGAGCCTAGGTGTACTAATGTCCAATAGCTTATAGCGGCGATGTATCGGCGGAATACTTTACACATCGTATGGCAATAGTGCTTAATCGTTTTCCATTGCATCTGACTTGAAACGAAATTAAAGTCTGGGCATGTTTTATGCTTAATCTTACTTGTTGGCCTGCACATTGGCCTTTTTTGAAGGAAAAAGCAAATGAACGCTATGAAATTGAAATTGGCAATACCATTGTTCCTCGCGCTTGCATACGGCTCCGTCCCAGCATCGGCCACCCCATTTCTGGGTTCGGCGCAGAGTTTCGGGATCCTGGGTGCCTCGACGGTGACCAATACCGGCTCGACTACCATCTGGGGAGATTTGGGCCTGTGGCCAGGCTCTTCGATCACTGGCTTGGGAAGCATCAGTCTCACGGGAGCGGTACACCAGACTGATGCGGTCGCGCATCAGGCTCAGATTGATGCGCTTAATGCGTACAATGTTCTGGCAGGCCAGTCAGTCACCAGCAACCTGACTGGTCAGGATCTGGGTACGTTAGGAACGCTCCAGCCAGGTGTTTATCATTTTGATTCGTCGGCCCAGTTGACCGGAACTCTCACTCTTGACGCGCTAAACAACCCCAATGCACTTTTCATCTTCCAAATAGGGACCACGCTCACGACGGCAAGCAACGCGGTCGTCAACGTGCTTAATGGGGGGGTGAATGACGGCGTATTTTGGCAGGTCGGCAGTTCCGCGACTCTCGGGACCAGCACTGTGTTCGCAGGAAACATTCTTGCGGACCAGAGCATCACCTTGAATACTACCGCCAAAATTTTGTGCGGTAGAGCCTTTGGGCTAAATGCTGCCGTGACGATGGATACAAACACCATCTCCAACGATTGCAATGCCTTCAACGGCGGTACAACCCTCACAGACTACGGCAGTGGCGGCTTCGGTGGCGGTTCCGGCACCAGCATCCCAGGCCAGTCCGTTCCCGAGCCGGCAACGCTGGCTCTGCTGGGAATAGGACTGTTTGGGCTTGCATCACAAAGGCGCCGCCCCGCCTCGCTTTCACGCTGAGCAGTTTCACTTGCCGTTCGCGACGCGAAGTACCGATCCCGTCTAAAATGATGCTGTAAATTAAACTCAGCGTATCCCCAAAACTCCCACTTCAGCTAAAGGATAAGAATAGAGAGCTCCAATAGATAATGATAATGTTGTCAACGGCATTCCCCTTCAGGCAATTAAAAATGGAAACACATTATTGTTTTCGAATTATCACGCTTATTCGTAGGTATTAGGACGACGCGAACGCGTGCCTATGCCCTGGTAGACAACATGGCCCGATAGCGACATGTGCTACCGGGCCTTCTTTTGTCCGGAGTGCAACCTCGGAGTATGAAGAAAGATTTATGAAAAAGGGCTTGCGTTAAGCGGTTATGCCATATGTGTTTAGTTTAGTGGTCAAAAATAATTATCCGCTATGAAAGTAAGACGCCGCATCCCTCGCGTGCGCATGTGCGCGAAGCGTAATTACCCCCCAAGGGTATACCCCCCGATACACGTGCGCGAGCATAACGGCAGTATTGCGTGTACGTGCGCGAGGGTAAGCATTTAAGAATGCCGATCCCCTTTTGGCGCATTAATTTATCTCTACCCATACCTACCCCTTCTATCCCTAGATAATCGATTCTATAACTGCTGTTTGAGCGATTAACTCGCCCTGACACTAGTAAAGGTACCTGCAAAGAAAGATAACGCGTAAAACATACATGCAGCGTAACCTCAGTCGTCATTGTCAGCGTACAAAGGATTGCTCCCTAGATAATCGATTCCATGTGTATACAGGGGACTCAGAAATCGATTCTATTGCAGGCCGCTGTGTCCATACATGGGATTGTGTTAAGGATGAATCTGGAGAAGGGAAAATAGCCAACAATTTTTTTTGCAAATTGCAGACAGCAAAGAGTAGGAGGTACCTAAACAATGGGGGAGGGGGTCAATCGGAAACTGGGTATACCCCCCACCTCCTACCCCCCGTCATGGGGCACTGGTGGGGCACTTGCCAGTAAAACACGGCAACAAAGCACGATTAGCAGAGACAAATAAAAAAGAATAAGTTATTGATTCAATTGCTTTGATGTGCTCCAGTTTGTTATGACATGTTGATTGAATAGGACTCATAATCCCTTGGTCGTTGGTTCGAGTCCAACCAGACCCACCACACAATAGTCCTAGGTCGTCCAGTAGCATCCATAAGCCCTAGAATTGAGGGCTTTTTTTTATTTTTCTTATCCTATACAGTCCAACCTTATTTGTTGACATCCGAGGGCAACTGGGGGCAGTATTGGGGAACGCTGAACTTTACCAACGGAGAGTTGCCCCCAATGCCTCTGACTGACACTGCAGTAAAAAACGCAAAGCCTCGAGAAAAAGTCCTCCGCATGTTTGACGGTGGCGGCCTTTATCTGGAGATTGCCCCGAGCGGCGGAAAGTGGTGGCGACAAAAATATCGCTATAGAGGCAAGGAAAAGAGACTATCGTGTTGGCGCCGGTTGAAAACTGACCATCTGTGCCGGTTGAAAATTGACCAGGCGTTATAGCAGTGTAGCGTAGTACACAGCTGTGGATAAGTCGACCAGACTGTAGTTGGTTTTGAACTC
>JALYOY010000336.1 GCA_030856655.1 Pseudomonadota bacterium
GGGCCATCAATTCCTCAAGCATCTCACGCGCACCCGCCTGTTGCTGCATGTGGTGGATGTGGCGCCGTTGGATGAAGGCATTGATCCCGTGCGTGAAGCCAAAGCCATCGTTAAAGAGCTCCGAAAATATGATGAATCTCTCTATCAGAAGCCGCGCTGGCTGGTGTTGAATAAAGCCGATCTGCTGCCTGAGAATGAACGTGAAAACATTTGCAAGAAGTTCATCCGCGGATTGGGCTGGAAGGGGAAAAGCTTTACCATTTCAGCGCTGTCCGGGGAGGGTTGCACGGCGCTCACCTACGCTATTATGGAGCATCTGGAGCAGGGTTCACGACCCGAAGATGAAGTGCCGGTAAACCCGGCGCACAACGTATCTGACTTTCTGCGAAACTGATCCAAACTCATAAGAATGCGAACCAAGTCCAAAATAGCCCAATGATCACGCAAAATTGAAATGCAATCCATTGTAAAACAATCGCGGCGCATCGTCATTAAGGTCGGCAGCAGCCTCGTCACTAACCAGGGACAGGGTCTCGACCATGCCGCACTCGCGTGCTGGGCAGAGCAAATCGCCAAGCTTAAGAAAATGGGCAAGGAAGTCGTGCTGGTTTCTTCCGGCGCAATCGCCGAAGGCATGCAGCGCCTGCAATGGAAGAAACGCCCCCATGCGCTGCACGAATTGCAGGCTGCCGCCGCAATTGGGCAGATGGGGCTGGTACAAGCTTATGAAACCTGTTTTCGCAGTCACGAGATACAGGCTGCGCAAGTGCTGCTTACCCATGAGGACTTGTCCGACCGCAAACGCTACCTGAATGCTCGCTCGACGCTAATTACGCTATTAAGCCTGAATGTCATTCCGGTGATCAACGAAAACGATACGGTGGCCACCGACGAAATCCGCTTCGGCGATAATGACACGCTCGCCGCGCTGGTAACCAATTTGATCGAAGCCGATGTGCTGGTGATTCTCACCGATCAGGGTGGATTATTTACTGCCGACCCCCGCAAGGATGCGAAAGCCAGACTGGTCGAGGAAGCCAGGGCCGGAGACCCTGCAATTGAAGCGATGGCAGGGGGTGCAGGCAGCGACATCGGACGTGGCGGCATGTTGACCAAGGTGATAGCAGCAAAACGCGCGGCACGCAGCGGCGCCCACACGGTGATTGCGTCGGGACATAAGCCGGATGTCCTGATTCTCCTCGCTCAGGGAGAGGCGATTGGCACCCAGTTGTTGGCCGAAACCATGACGCTGGCAGCACGCAAGCAATGGCTCGCTGACCACCTGCAAATGCGTGGGAACGTCACGCTGGACGCAGGGGCGGTAACAGCGATCACGGACAGCGGCAAGAGCCTTTTATCGATAGGCGTAATAGATGTCAGCGGTAATTTTGAGCGTGGCGAAGCGGTAGGTTGTCTTGATCCGACGGGCAGGGAAATCGCCCGTGGGCTGATTAATTACAGCGCCGCTGAAACCAGGAGAATTTTGCGACGCGCAAGCAATGAAATCGAATCCATCCTGGGTTACGTGGTCGAACCAGAACTCATCCACAGGAATAATCTGGTTCTGCTTTAGAGAAATAGCATAAAGACCGGCGTAGAATATCGTTCGCTATGGTAAATAGTGAATTGCAAGAATCCAGATACCGATACGGGGAAGGCTCATGAAACCACTCACTAGAATTGATGCCAACTTTTCGGCTAGCCCACAAATCAACGTGGAGGATTTATCCGATATTAAAGCAGCTGGCTTCAAAAGCGTGATCTGCAATCGCCCGGATGGCGAGGACGGCAGTGCTCACCCGGATCACAGCCTTCTTGCAGCAACGGCAAAAAAACTGGGACTGGAGTTTGCCTACCTGCCTGTCATGCCTGGGCAAATAAACGATACAAATGTTGCCCATTTCAAAACGCTGATTAGCAAGTTGCCCGGCCCAACCGTTGATTATTGCCGTCTGGGCATTCGTTCGAGGACCCTCTACGAGCGAGCGCAACCAATAATAGAGAAAAAATTAGACTGCGCCCCCAAGGCGCAGTTTAATCCGTTTCCTTTTGTGCCCTGGCGAACGGAACTCAAAAGCTGTTAAGGGGATAATTTATGTGGAATCTCTCTTGTTACCGCGAATTCCGCTTATTAATCCACGGAGGAGTAGCCATGAATAATATTATCTATTTGGTCGGTTTAATCGTTATCGTCATTGCCATTTTAAGTTTTGTAGGAATCGGCTAATGATCGGGCTGGACCCGCCACAGCATTGTCTTAACCTAGACTAGAACACCGGCGTGGAACTATTTGCCCGTCTGCATCCGCGACACCGTCCGGTCGGTAGCACAGGTGCATGATCGCTCTTGCGACTGGCATAACCTTGACGTAATCCGGTATCCAGACAAATAACTTGATGTAGTGGTAAATAGCGGAGAAACGGGAAAGAGCGGTTTGATGCACGGGGTCCCTTGGTTGAACACACCCGGCGCATGTTGCGGAGTATGGGAATGAATTGTTCTTTTTTACAATGATATTTCGTCAGTTATTTGAATCGCTGTCCAGCACATATACGTATTTGCTTGGCTGCGAGGAAACGAGTCACGCCGTGTTGATTGACCCGGTGATCACGTCAGCGGATCGTGATCTTGCCGAGGTCAAGCGCCTCGGGTTTAATTTAGCTTATAGCGTTGAGACGCATATCCACGCAGACCATATTACCGCCGCGCTTGAGCTAAAAAAAAAGGCGGGCAGTAAAATTGCCGCGCCCGCTTTTGACCGGCGGCCCTGCACGGATCTGGGTATCGAAGAAGGCAAGCCCCTCCGGATCGGCAGTATTACCCTTCAGCCACTACACACGCCTGGGCATACCGATGGGCATTTTGCCTACCTGTGTGGTGACAGGGTATTTACCGGCGATGCGCTGCTTATCGATGGATGCGGGCGCACCGACTTTCAGAACGGCGACGCGGATGCATTATTTCGAAGCGTAAAGGAAAAACTGTTCTCTTTACCAGACGACTCCCTGGTATATCCGGCCCATGACTACAACGGCAAGCGGGTTTCTACTATTGCGCAGGAGAAGCAGCGTAACCCCCGACTGGGAGACAACCGTACCTTGGAAGATTTCAGGGAAATTATGGCAAACCTCAACTTGCCATATCCGACGTTTATCGATTACGCCGTGCCCGGCAACCTGCTATGTGGCGTCTGTCCCGATAACGTGCCGGATAAACTGCAAGGCTATTGCCGACAGATAACGAATAGTCCGCAGGGATAATCCACGGAGGGCTGCGACAATTGCTCGTTGGCCTCGATAGTGCTCACTATCGTTGCCTGATAGCGTTAATAGGCCAAATAGCAGAGTTGTAGCCTTAGTAGCGGACAGCCCTTGGGTGAATTCCCGCTTTCAGTGCGTCAATTGCCTCCTGGGGATCCTTCACCATGAGTACGCCGGGACAGAAAAAATATCGGGCAAGGGCTCGCTGGGCATAATTCTGCGCGATATTTTCAAGACCCATCCATTTCGATATCCGGGGCCGGCCCCAAGTCTTATCGAGGCGCGCGAACGCATACGTTCTTTTTTCCACGGTCTGGCAACGAATCCCCTCGTAGCTCACGTTCATCGCCCCTTGGGGGGATTTTGTCACGAGAATGAAACGCACCACACCGTCTTCTCCTACCGTAATGGATGGGGCATCAATGTAATGAAGGTTTGTGCTGACCGGACCGGCATCGAATTGCAACAGATTCTCAGGATTGGGGTAGGCGGGCAACTGAGTCTGCAGTTCTACCCAAGGCCTCTCGTGATCGAATTCATATTCGAATCCTTTTTGCTGGGCGGAGGCCGCAATTGGAAGGAAACATAGCGATATCAGGAGTTTTTTCATTAGCCAAACTCAAATTCGAAGTGCACCACTCAACGTTAGCGTTGTAGCGCCCCGTCCTTTCTAAGAATACATCAAACGGAGTTTCTCAAGTGACCAAATTCTGCGCCTTTCCGGCCGCCCACGCTTCTATATTATCAATCAGCTGACCGGCAAGAGTCTGCATTGCCCCGCCTGAAGCCCAGGCTATATGAGGCGTCAGAATGAAATTGGGGCGGCGCAGGTCAAGTAACGGATTGCCGTTCTCCGGTGGTTCCACGGTGAGTACGTCAAAGCCTGCTCCGGCGATAAGACCTTCGTGCAGCGCCTGAACCAGCGCCGCTTCGTTGACCAATCCACCGCGTGCGGTATTGATCAGCAGCGCGCTACGCTTCATCTTGCGCAGTTCATTCATTCCGATCAGGTCACGTGTTGACGGCAACAGCGGGCAGTGCAGCGAAAGTATATCCGACTCGGCAAGTACTTCATCGAACGGTGTCAGTACTAGCTCTTTTTTCTGTGGCGACGGGTGGTAGGCAAATAGCACGCGCATGCCGAAGCCGCGCGCGATTGCGGCGGTAGCCTGCCCAATCGCTCCCTCGCCGACGATGCCCATGGTGGAACCGAATAACTCGGTAATGTGGTGCGTGAATAAGCAAAACTGTTTTGATATCTGCCATGCGCCCTGCTCAATTTCCTGCCGGTACGCTAATAAATTCCGGCGTAACGCAAGCACCAGCGCGAATACATGTTCCGGCACGGTGTGAATCGCATAATTGCGAATATTCGATACCGCGATGCCGCGCGCGCGGCACGCTGCGATATCGATCCCGTCATACCCGGTCGCCGTAACCGCGACCATTTTCAGCTTGGGCAATTGAGCAAGAGTTTCATCGTTCAAATGCACTTTGTTGATGATTGCCACGGTGGCCTGCCTCAGACGCGGCACGATTTGATCTAAAGTCGTGTGTGCGTATTCTTCGTAAGTGTGTTCGAAGCTAGGGCGGCGCACCTTCGCCTTGATAGAGTCCCGCTCCAGAAAGACCACGTGGTGGCTCATACTCATCCTCCCTTGTTTTGACCTGTAGAATGCGAAGCGGCAATAGCGCTATCATGTATATGGGGAGCCCACGGGCACGATATGGAAATAACATGTTACGCCCGATTCATCCTTGCGGAAAACAGGCTGGCCGAAACAATCATTGCACCGCCCGTCCACTCCTTTAGCGTCATGGCTTCATTGGTCAGAAGATATGCCGCAACCGCTGCGACCACTAACTCAAACAGCATAATCACGACAGCCCGATTCGCGGGAACATGGGTGAGACCATATTGCACAACCAAGCTCAGAACAAATATTATTATCCCTAATCCCAACAGGAGCACATACACGTCTGCTGAGGTATCGCTCAGGACGAACAGACCGGGCAGAAACAGGCTGTAAATCAGCCCTATCAGAACTACACCTGCCCATACCGCCATGGATTTCAATCGAATATTATGATACTGGTCTTTGCGGCTCAGAACGTTCGAAAGCGCAAACATAAAGCCGGCTGACAACCCCATCCAGTCGCCGTAGGATGAGGGCAACAACGAACCGCTTGCAGGCTGCCACAACATGGTCGTTGCACCGGCTAATGACAGGGCTAAAACCATATACCCGTGCAGACTGAGTTTTTCATTCAGCAAAAGGCGCGAGAACATGATCGTCCACAGCGGCGCGAGATAAAACAGCAGCAGCACCCGCATGACTTCGCCGTGAATTACGCCAAGCACATAGGCGAGATTGGTCCAGCCTGCAAATAGCGCGATCCCGAACAGTAGATAGGGTTCGCCGCCGAGTATATGCGACATTCGCAAATCTTTCCGGAACGATACCAACCCCAGCGACAAAGCAATAAAATAAGTAACCGTCGTTGCAATTGACCCGCTTATCTCGGCTTGTTCCAGCAGCCGGTACGGGTACCAGAGCAGTCCCCAGATGACAGCACCACCGAGCAGAGCCGTTACCGGCAAAAGGTTTTGCTTGTTGTGCTTATTTTGCTTGGTCAGCAAGCCATAGGCCCCTTATAATTCCGCTTCGATCAAGCAACACAATCCCGGGAAGGCAATAGTTCCTGCCACCAACCCGTCCAAACTATTAAAGGGCGCCTCTATAAATTCGAAGTTCTAAGAGAGCTAATTTTGCCAACTTCGGGCGTGAAAGAAATTTTGGCTCGCCACATACGTCTGATATGTAAGGAATAAAATTTCTTGAATAACGCAGTATCACAACGAAATTTGGATTTATAGAGGTGCCCTAAATTGAATCCCAATCTCGATCGTCTTCAGCTTTATCCTTTTCAGAAGCTCAAGCAGTTGTTCGAAGGGATCACGCCGAACAAGGATTTTTCGCCCATCAGCCTGCATATTGGCGAACCCCGGCATGCAACGCCAATTCTCATTCATCAGGCATTTACGGACCACCTCGATGGCCTAGCCAATTATCCCACAACTCTCGGAGCCAAATCGCTGCGCGCCAGCATCGCGAGCTGGTTGATGCGGCGTTATCGTCTGTCTGCTATCGATCCGGAAAAGGAAATCATTCCAGTCAATGGCAGCCGCGAAGCGCTGTTTTCTATTGCCCAGGCAGTGATTGATTCGTCTCTTTCACATGCAGCGGCAATTTGCCCAAACCCGTTCTATCAAATATATGAGGGTGCGGCGCTGCTGGCCGGCGCCACGCCATATTTTTTAAACACGTTGCCAGAAAATAATTTCGCGCTCGACCATGCGCAATTGCCGGACGAGATCTGGTCTCGCACGCAACTGGTTTACGTCTGCTCACCGGGCAACCCCACCGGCAGAGTGATTTCGATGGATGAGTGGCAACAGTTATTCGAGCTTTCCGACCGGTATGGATTCATCATTGCCGCGGATGAGTGCTATTCCGAAATTTATTTCGACGAAGCCAAGCCTCCACTCGGCGCCCTGCAGGCGGCTCATCGCCTCGGCCGCTACGGCTTTCCCCGACTGGTGGTATTCAGCAGCCTGTCAAAACGATCAAATGTACCAGGCATGCGTTCCGGGTTTGCCGCAGGAGATGCGGCAGTACTGGAAAAATTTCTGCTCTATCGCACTTACCACGGCAGCGCGATGAACCCGGCAGTGCAAGCAGCGAGCGAGGCAGCCTGGAATGACGAGTTTCATGTTATCGAAAACCGTCGTTCGTACTGCGAGAAATTCGCGGCAGTTATCGGTTTGCTGGCAGGCACCTTGCATATATACACGCCAGATGCAGCATTTTATCTGTGGGTAAAAACACCGATTAGCGATGTCGAGTTCACCCACCAGCTGTATCGCGATTATAATGTAACCGTTTTACCGGGTAGTTATTTGGCGCGCTATGCTCATGGGATTAATCCTGGGGAAAATTTCGTTCGTATCGCCTTGGTCGCACCGTTGATCGAATGCATCGAAGCAGCCGAGCGGATAAAAATACTGGTTACCCGCTTATAGCTATCAGAAATTAAATTAACAGGAATCTCCCAAGGAAAATCATGGATCAGCTCCAAAGCACCATTGACGAAGCATTCGAACGCCGTGCCGAGATTACACCGCGTAATGTCGAGGCCAAACTCAAGGAATCCGTTGCGCAGGTACTGGAGATGCTGGACAGCGGCAAACTGCGGGTAGCGGAAAAAGTAAACGGCGGATGGAGCACGCATCAATGGATCAAGAAAGCGGTGCTGCTTTCATTTCGCATAGAGGACAATAGCTTCATCAAGGGCGGTTTCTCCAACTATTTCGATAAAGTGCCCTCCAAGTTCGCGGATTACAGTTCCAAGGATTTCCGTAACGGTGGTTTTCGCGTGGTTCCTCCCGCCGCCGTGCGCAAGGGTTCGTTTATCGCCGGCAATGTGGTGCTGATGCCCTCCTACGTCAATATCGGGGCTTATGTTGACGAAGGCACCATGGTCGACACCTGGGCGACGGTCGGCTCTTGCGCCCAGATCGGCAAAAACGTACACCTGTCCGGGGGAGTAGGCATAGGCGGAGTGCTCGAACCGTTGCAGGCAAATCCAACTATCATCGAGGATAACTGCTTTATCGGTGCTCGTTCGGAAATCGTCGAAGGCGTGATTGTCGGAGAGAATTCCGTCATTTCGATGGGGGTATATATTGGCCAAAGCACCAGGATCTATGATCGCGGAACAGGTGAAACGAGCTATGGTCGCATCCCGCCGGGATCGGTAGTAGTTTCGGGTAATCTGCCCTCCGCGGACGGAAAATATAGCCTCTACTGCGCAGTCATCGTTAAACAGGTGGATGCAAAAACCCGCGCCAAAACGGGAATCAATGAACTGTTGCGCGGGATCTAAACATCCTTCTATTTCCAGGAACTTCCATGCACAATGACACGCTGTCTCTTGCACAGGCGCTGATCGCCTGCCGCTCGCTAACGCCCTTCGATGACGGGTGCCAGGAAATCCTGATTGATCGCCTGGAAAAAGTCGGCTTCAACATCGAGAGAATACGCTGCAGCGAAGTAGATAATTTGTGGGCACGGCGCGGGACAAGTGCTCCATTGCTGTGTTTCGCCGGTCACACCGATGTGGTGCCCACCGGTCCCGTCGAGAAATGGGATAGCGATCCATTCAAACCCGTCATCCGTGATGGCAAGCTCTACGGTCGAGGCGCGGCCGACATGAAAGGATCACTGGCAGCATTCATTACCGCGATTGAAGCATTCGTCGCCGCCTACCCCCTGCACGGCGGCTCGATTGCGCTACTTATTACCTCGGATGAAGAAGGCGTTGCCATTGACGGCACCGTCAAAGTGGTGGAAATCCTCAAGACTCGGAATGAGTTGATCGATTACTGCATTGTCGGCGAACCCACGTGCGTCGATGAGCTAGGTGATACGATCAAGAATGGCAGACGCGGCTCCTTGTCCGGCGCATTGACCGTAAAAGGCATACAAGGCCATATCGCTTATCCTCATCTGGCAATAAATCCTATTCATCTCGCCGCCCCCGCTATCGCTGAGCTGGCCCAAACCAGTTGGGATGATGGCGACGAATACTTCCCGCCCACCACCTGGCAAATTTCTAATATTAGTGGTGGCACCGGCGCCACTAACGTGATTCCCGGAGAAGTCAGCATATTGTTCAATTTCCGTTTCTCTACCGCCAGCACCGTCGATTCATTAAAAGCCCGGGTGCATGAAATCCTCAATCGGCAAGGCTTCGATTACGACCTGAGATGGGAATTCTCGGGCAAACCCTACCTCACCCCGCGGGGCAGCCTGGTGAAAGCAGTCAGCCAGGCGATCAGAACCGTGACCGGAACCGAACCGCAGCTTTCCACTTCCGGAGGCACTTCCGACGGGCGATTTATCGCCGATATCTGCCCACAAGTGGTGGAAATGGGGCCACGCAACGCCACCATACACAAAATCAACGAATACGTTGAAGTAAAGGATATGGAACAGCTACCAGAAATTTACCGGCTGACGCTGGAAAATCTGTTGCTGGGATAATTATCCAAGAAATCTGAACCACAGCATTATAAAACCTACGGGAAAATCGGGAAGAATACCATTTCAATTTGTGCTTCTCACAACACACCAAGCCTCCAAGGTTCGAATAGCTTATGTACATTGAGGCCAAGACCCAGCTCCGAACCATCCGCGACCTGTTACGCTTCGCAGTAAGCCGCTTTAACGATGCCAGTCTTTTTTTTGGCCATGGCTCCGCCTCGGCGTACGACGAGGCGGCTTATCTCATTTTGCACTCTCTACACTTGCCGCTAGACCGTCTGGCACCGTTTCTTGATGCGCGCCTTACTGGCGCTGAGATGGAGAAGGTATTAAGCATAATCGAGCGCCGCGCATTGGAAAAAATCCCTGCCGCTTATCTCACCAGGGAAGCATGGCTGGGGGATTTTAGTTTTTACGTGGACGAACGCGTGATCGTACCGCGCTCTTTCATCGCGGAATTGCTACGCGAACAACTCGCGCCATGGATAGAAAATCCTGATGAAATCTATTCCACGCTGGATCTTTGCACTGGATCAGGCTGCCTGGCGGTGCTGCTTGCACACGCTTTCCAAAACGCAACGATAGATGCGGCGGATATTTCACTTGAAGCGCTGGAAGTCGCCAAAAGAAACGTCACGGATTACGGCCTGGAGCATAAAATCAACCTGATTCAGTCCGATTTATTCACCGAATTACATGGACGCCGCTACGATCTTATTATCAGCAATCCACCTTATGTCGGCGCTGAATCGATGGCGGCGCTACCCGAGGAATATCGCCATGAACCACGTAATGCCCTCGCAAGCGGTGAAGACGGCTTGGAGGCCACGCGAACAATACTGCGGGAAGCAGCAAGTCACCTAACCGGGCAGGGAACCCTTGTCGTCGAGATTGGGCGCAACCGGGATGTCCTGGAACAAGAATTTCACCAGACTTCTTTCACC
>JALYOY010000339.1 GCA_030856655.1 Pseudomonadota bacterium
GTACCAGGCCTTCCAACACCAGATTGTCCACCGCTCTTGTATTGACGTTAAGGCGCGGCTGTAACTCCCGCGCCGCGCCGCCGCTGAGGATGCAATCCGGCGTATGGCCCAGTGTGGCGGCAAGTAACATCGCGATGCGCTCTACTGCGCCAGTCAACGCGTGCACGGCGCCACTGTATATGGCGTCCGCGGTGCTGTCAGGATAATCGCAAAATTTTCCACCATCGGATTTCAACGACGCAAAATTTTCCCCCAAGATTTTCTGCATCAGATCAACTCCCGGGGTGATGATACCGCCAAGAAATTCCCCTGTATCAGAAAGGGCGTCAACGGTCATGGCGGTGCCGGCATCCACCACCACGCAGCCTTGCCGTTGTAAATTCCATGCTGCGATTAGTGCGGCCCAGCGGTCGCTGCCAAGCTGCGCGGGATCCGTGTAGTAATTGCGCACGCCGCACTGATAAGCAGTGGCGGTGATCCATTGCGGCTCTGCATCCCAGCGGGAAAACAGCTCGGACAGATCCGTCTTCGCCTGCATGCCGGCGACGTTGGATACAACGACACGCACCGGTTCCGCCAAATCTTGCCATGCTCTCTCCAGCAACGCCTTTGCGTCCTGAGATCCCTGCACCGCGATTCCTTGTTTTAACCAGCTATCTCCATCATGCAGCCCCCACTTGATGTGGGTATTACCAGAATCGACCGCCAGTAAGAAGGTTTTCATATCATCTCAAATCCTGCGTTAGCGAACTCACCCGAACGGTGAAAGTTAATCGCATAATATTTTGGAAAGGCTTGGCGTCGAGCTTAAAATAAGCGGCCAGCGGTCATATGGCCGAAGGTCGCGCCATCCTGCAAAGGGTGATCTCGCCGCTACTGTAGCGACGCGTTTCCGCCGACGTTCTGAGCAGCAGTGATCCGTCATCCGTCACGTCCTGTACGATGCCCTCCTGGCTCGACCCATCGGGGAGATGAAGCGTGACAGGTTTATTTTCACACATATGATGACTAGCCCATTCTTTCTTCAACGGTGCAAAGCCCAGGCGCTCAAACTTCCTTAACACGATTATGAGCTCGATCAATAACGCGGCCAGCAATTTGTTACGATCAGGCATCTCCCCCCTGATAGAAAACACATCTGTAGCACCCTGGTCAATGCGCGCCTGGACGTTAGCCGGTAATTTGATGTTCATACCGACACCGATCACGGCGATGGTGGGACCAAACATATCGCCCTGCAATTCGATCAATATGCCCGCAAGTTTGCAGAAGTTAAACATTACATCGTTCGGCCATTTAAGCATAGCGCCCTCAATCCCTGCGGTCTTCAGCGCGCGGATAATAGCTACTCCGACTGCGAGGCTTAAACCCGACAGAGAGCTTGCCCCCTGCTGGAACCGCCATAACAGGGAAAAAGTAAGACCATCGCCCAGACCCGAATGCCATTGCCGTCCGCGCCGTCCCCGTCCACTTGTCTGCAGCTCCGCCGCCACCACATGAATTCCGGCACTGCTGGCGCCCAATTCTCTCGGGCCTTTTTCCAGCAATACGCTGCTGGTTGATTCCGCAGCATCCAGCACTTCAAGGTAGAAATTATTCGCTTCCGAGCCGAGATGCGTAAGGATGACATCCTTCTTCAACCATTGCACCGTTTCGAGCAGGCGGTAGCCCCGACCATGAATTTTGTGCACCGTCAAACCAACTTCGCCTAGGCTGCACAGAGCGTTAGAAACGCCAGCGCGCGATACCCCAAGACTTCGGGCGATGGTTACACCAGAATGAAATTCGCCGTCACTCAATAAGCGCAAAACGGAAAAAGTAAGAGGCTTCATATCATCAGTGTAGTGGAAAAATCCTTGTCTGCGCCCAGTTTGCTTATCCAAGTAGTCTTTCAACAAGTCTCCGCGGGCGCGGCGGACAGGCGTTCCCCACGTTTACCTCCTTGACCTTGGCCAGCCACCACCTCGTCGCGGCCTTGCAATCCTCCCGATTATGCTGCAGCGCGCTCCGCGGAGGACTTGTTGAGAGATTCCCTTATCATTCTCCACCGTACGATGTTTCGGACTGTGCTCAATAAACACGATTGCTACTATAATAGGTCCTTGTAAGTATCCTTGTAAGTATCCTTTTAGGTGTCCCTGTAGATGTTGTTGTGCTTAACCTAAACTCAGCAGTTCCCCGTTCATTTTTCGCTCCTTTTCGGCGCAGCGCCATGGCAGCCCTCATGCCTTCCCCTTAAACCTCATCTTTTAGTAATGTGGTTTCGATAAGGACGGATTTAAGTTAATTGAACGACATTCCGAGAGGCTCACTTGAAAGATAATCCTGCAGCCGTTTCCCCCGTGCCGCCCGCTTCCAATTTTATTCGTAACATCATCGACGAAGACAATCGTGCTGGCAAATGGAATGGACGCGTTGAAACGCGTTTTCCGCCTGAACCTAATGGCTACCTGCACATCGGTCATGCTAAAAGCATTTGCCTCAATTTCGGCCTTGCGCATGATTATAAAGGCATATGCCATCTACGCTTTGATGACACCAATCCCGAAAAAGAAGAGCAGGAATATGTCGATTCTATAATCGATTCAGTCAGGTGGCTCGGCTTCGACTGGGGGGAGCACCTCCACTATGCTTCCGACTATTTCGACAAACTTTATGAGTTCGCCGAATACCTCATCAACAAGGGAAAAGCTTATGTGGACAGCCTCACTGCCGAGGAAATCCGCTCGCTACGCGGCACTCTTACCGAGGCTGGCAGGAATAGCCCGCACCGGGAGCGCACCATTGCGGAGAATCTCGATCTGTTCCGTCGCATGAAAGCAAGAGAATTTGCGGACGGCGCTCACGTCCTGCGTGCCAAAATCGATATGACGTCTCCTAATATTAACTTGCGCGATCCGGTTATCTATCGCATCCGTCGCATTCGTCATCATCGCACTGGCGATAAATGGTGCATCTATCCGATGTATGATTACACGCATTGCATTTCTGATGCGCTCGAGAAAATCACGCACTCCCTTTGCACGCTGGAATTCGAGGATCACCGCCCTCTCTACGACTGGGTATTGGACCAATTGAAAGCAGCCGTTCCATGCCATCCGCAGCAAATCGAGTTTGCCCGGTTGAATCTCACCTATGCCGTAATGAGCAAGCGCAAGCTGATTGAACTGGTTGAAGGCGGTTTCGTTAGCGGTTGGGACGATCCACGCATGAATACTCTGGCAGGAGTGCGACGCCGAGGTTATACGCCGGAATCCATCCGTCTTTTCGCCGAGCGCATCAGCGTAAGTAAAGCCGATTCATGGATAGACATGGGAGTATTAGAAGACTGCCTTCGCGAAGATTTGAATGAACGCGCTTCTCGGCGCATTGCCGTCCTAGAGCCCCTGAAGGTTGTTATCGACAATTACCCGGAAAATGACGAAGAGGAATGTCTGGCCCCCAATCATCCGCAAAAGCCTGAGTGGGGAAAACGAGCCGTGATGCTATCGAAAATTATCTATATCGAACGTAGTGATTTCATGGAAATACCTTCCAAGGGCTATTTCCGTCTCTCGCCTGGCGTCGAAGTGAGATTGCGCTACGCCTATATTCTAAAATGCGTTAATGTCTTGAAGAATGCCAGCGGTGAGATCGTGGAGATTCACTGCACGTATGACCCAGACACCAAGAGCGGCACGGCAGGAGCGGAAAAGCGTAAAGTCAAGGGCAACATCCACTGGCTCTCGGCAAAATACGCGCAGAAAGCCGAGGTACGGCTTTATGATCGTCTGTTTACCCATGCCCATCCTGACGCTGAAGGAAGAGATTATAAGACGTTTCTGAACTTGCATTCAGAGAAGATTATCATGGCTTACGTAGAACCCTCGCTCAACCAGATTCAACCGGAAGACCGCTTCCAATTCGAGCGCCACGGTTACTTTATCGCCGACCGTAAGGATACAGAACCAGGCAAACCAGTGTTCAACCGTGCGGTAACATTGCGGGATTCGTGGGGGAAAACCGCGTAATTCGGCCAGAACTTTGCAGGTTATATTTTTCGCTCAAGGTCAGGTGCATCGCCAGGGGGTTTTTTAATTGTCTTTCAATCGTATAACATGGCGAGAAAGTCATGAATAGAATAAGCCAGATAGATTCGTTTGACTTCGCAACAGCAATTTCTCATCAGCTACTCATCTACTCATCGTCTCATCGTTGATCTACAGCATTTTTTCTCCGCGCTGGTTATAATGGACTATAAATGACACTTCCCTTTCACGCATTTTTTCGCTAGCATATGAGAAGATGCGAGAACAGGTAGCTTCCAGCGCGTAATCTCTATGACCTTGTAGATCCATTCTGACCGATTCCCCATAGAATCCGCATATCTCTGCCCTGCGGCTTAGTCATCAGCCGAAACTATTAATTTTGAACGAGAACCCCATGAGCCAGCATATCCATTACGTTTCCGATGGAACGTTTGAAGCCGAAGTATTACAATCAGCCGTGCCCGTGCTAGTGGATTATTGGGCGGAATGGTGTGGGCCCTGTAAGATGATCGCACCCATTCTGGACGAAGTCGCTAAGGAATATGGTGAGCGCCTTAAGGTGGCAAAACTCAATATAGACGAGAATCAGGCTACGCCGCCGAAATACGGTATTCGAGGCATCCCTACGCTTATGCTGTTCAAGAACGGCAACATAGAGGCGACCAAGGTCGGTGCCCTATCTAAATCACAGTTGACTGCTTTTATTGACAGCCACATCTAAACTCGCTAACCTTGTCGCTACCGCCTCCCTAAAGCGGAATCCGATTAGATCCACCGCTTCTAATTCTTGCTCCGCCCCATCGCATTCCCCCAACGTTTTCTGACGTTTTACGCCCTTCCCCCTGTTTTTTCACCCACGAATTCCGTCCAAATGCACTTATCCGACCTCAAGAATTTTCATGTCACCGAACTGGTAGAAATGGCCATCGCCAATGAAATAGACGGCGCCAACCGTCTGCGAAAACAGGATCTCATTTTCGCGCTATTAAAAAATCAGGCGCGAAAAGGAGAGAGTATTTTTGGCGAAGGTACGTTGGAGGTGTTGCAGGACGGTTTCGGATTCCTGCGATCGCCCGATACCTCCTATCTGGCGGGACCCGACGATATCTATGTCTCTCCCAGTCAAATCAGACGCTTCAATCTCCATACGGGAGATTCGATAGAAGGCGAAATCCGCACTCCAAAGGACGGTGAACGCTACTTCGCCCTAGTCAAGGTGGATAAGGTTAACAATGAGCCCCCGGAAAACTCCAAGCACAAAATTCTGTTTGAAAACCTCACCCCGCTCTTTCCTACCCAACGACTGCTGCTCGAACGGGACATAAAGGCCGAGGAAAACGTCACCAGCCGCATCATTGATCTCATTGCCCCCATTGGTAAAGGACAACGCGGCTTGTTAGTGGCGAGTCCCAAATCAGGAAAAACGGTCATGCTGCAACATATCGCTCACGCGATCGCCGCCAACCATCCCGATGTTATCCTGATGGTACTGTTGATAGACGAGCGTCCTGAGGAAGTAACCGAAATGATCCGTTCGGTCAGAGGCGAAGTCGTCTCTTCCACCTTCGACGAGCCTGCCGTGCGCCACGTGCAAGTGGCTGACATGGTGATCGAAAAAGCCAAGCGACTGGTGGAACACAAGAAGGATGTGGTGATACTGCTGGACTCGATCACGCGCTTGGCGCGTGCATATAATACGGTGGTACCCGCTTCCGGCAAGGTATTGACCGGTGGCGTCGATGCCAATGCATTGCAACGTCCCAAGCGTTTTTTTGGTGCCGCGCGCAACATTGAAGAAGGCGGCTCTCTTACCATTATCGCCACCGCGCTGGTCGATACCGGCTCGCGTATGGATGATGTGATCTACGAGGAGTTCAAAGGCACCGGCAACATGGAAATCCATCTCGACCGGCGCATGGCGGAAAAACGCACCTATCCTGCGATCAACGTCAACCGCTCTGGCACACGCAAGGAAGAATTGTTGATCAAGCCGGACGTGTTACAGAAAATCTGGGTACTGCGCAAATTGCTTTATCCCATGGATGACATGGATGCGATGGAATTTTTGCTCGACAAAATCAAGGCCACAAAAAACAACGCAGATTTCTTCGACTCGATGCGGCGGGTTTAACGTCAATGTAACAAGTCTGGGTTTAATCTTTGCCAAAGTCGGTCGCCTGACAACGATGCAATGTTGCAACCCCTTCCAGAATAAAGGATAATATGCGCCTTTCCGTTTCGCAGCCTGCCGGACGGATACAGATCAAGGATACAAATCATGAAAACAGACATTCATCCCAATTATCAGGAAATCACCGTGACCTGCAGTTGCGGCAATACGTTCCAGACTCGTTCAACCATGAGCAAGCCTTTGCATATTGAAGTGTGCTCCGTCTGTCATCCATTCTACACCGGTAAACAAAAAATCGTTGACACCGCCGGACGGGTCGAGAAATTCCGCCAGAAATACGGCAAAAAGGCGGAGAAACAGGCAGCGGCTTAAAATCGGTTATAGACTTTTATAAAAGACGATTAAAGGCAGCTTCGAGCTGCCTTTAATATTTTCAGCAGTTAAAATAATATTATGAGGACCATATCCACACTTAGACTTACTATTGCGCTCGGCTGCGTGCTTCTATTTGCCGGGTGCGCAGTTAATCCGGTTACCGGCAACCGTAATTTCACTCTCATGTCGGAAGCTGAAGAAATGCGCACCGGGACGCGAGCCGCTGCCCAGGTTAGCAAGGAATATAGCATCTACGATTTCCCCACTCTGCAAAGTTATGTCAACGAGATTGGGCAAAAACTCGCAAAAAAAAGCCACCGCGTGCAGCTTAATTTTCATTTTACCGTTGTCGACAGCCCTCAGATAAATGCGTTTGCCTTGCCGGGTGGTTATATTTATGTCACGCGCGGCATCCTCGCATATCTTAATTCCGAGGCAGAGCTTGCCGCTGTGTTAGGACACGAAATCGGCCACGTCACAGCACGCCACAGCGTACAGCAATACAGTGCCTCTACCGCAGCCAATATCGGCACCCTGCTTTTAGGCATATTTGTCCCGCAGTTGGGTGGACAAGCCGCCCAAGGCCTTATGGGGCTAGCCAATAACGCACTCCTTTCGGGCTATGGCCGCAGCCATGAGCTGGAGGCTGATCGTCTGGGAGCGGAATACCTGGCGCGTAGTGGCTATGATCCGCAGGCGATGATCAAAGTTATCAGTGTGCTCAAAAATCAGGAATTATTCGATATTGAAGTTGCCAAGCAGGAAGGACGCGAACCACGCCGCTATCATGGCATTTTCGCCACCCATCCGGACAACGACACGCGCTTGCAGGAGGTGGTGGGTGAAGCCAAGCAATACATCATACCGGGCTCGATCACTGACGATCGCCGCGCAGAATTCTTGCGCCAGACTGAAGGCATGACTTTTGGCGACAGCGCGGCTCAGGGAATTATTCGAGAAAATACATTTCAACACAAAGAACTGGGCTTTACCTTATCGTTTCCACCGCGGTGGCGCATACGCAACCAACCGGACAAAGTGGTGGCTGTAAGCCCCGAGGGGGATGGTATGATGCAATTGAGCCTTATCGGAAGTCCCCAGAGCTCCCCGGCTGATCTCGCCCGTCAACGCTTTCGCCTTGGATTCTCTGATGAAATTGTATCCGCAACCAGCAATGGGCTGCCCATTGCGATTGTCACCTCCACCACTCGGGATGGCAAGCCATTCAAGGCGGGCGTGATTTACCACGAGAATAAGGCGTACGTGCTGGCTGGGGGCGGCACCTCCCCCGTCGCGTTCGACCGCCATCAATCGGTGATCTCCAGCGCGATTGCCAGCTTCCGGCCGCTTACCGATGCGGAGCAAAAGTCCATTAAGGCGCGTGAGGTCACGACCATCACGGCAACCAAAGGCTTAAGTTAT
The DNA here is from genome assembly GCA_030856655.1 of Pseudomonadota bacterium. GTDB lineage: Bacteria > Pseudomonadota > Gammaproteobacteria > Burkholderiales > Nitrosomonadaceae > Nitrosospira. Next base: position 7,957 of record JALYOY010000339.1, read on the forward strand.
GCCGAACTGGCCAAGAACTCTCCCTTGGGACGGAACGCCGAAGGCTACTTGCGCTTGCTCAACGGCCAGTATCCTGATGGGGAACCGATTTCCGGCCAAATTCTCAAGATTGTGAAGTAGACATCTTCTCTAGCATGGCTGCCTGCTAACCGCCGGCAGACCCGCTGTACCGTTCTCTTTGCGAGCGGCCTACTTTTTCCTGCATGAGACGCTTGCAGGCGCCATGAAAAACCTGTTTCCTCGGAAACAGGCGTAAGGAACAGGCTACATGTCTTGCGCCAAAAGCGGATAGTCGGTAATTACGCCGTCCACACCTAGCTCCCGGCAATAGTCGTGCTCGACTTTGGTCATCGGACCATAAACGAAATTGCGAAAACCATCCATAGCCGTCTGCTTCAACAGGATGTCATCCAGAACATCGTAATCCCACACAATATGGTTGATCCTCGGATTGCCATCACAGTTAAAGTCAGCCAGCAAGGAATTAAGCGTTCGCGGCCGATGTGCTATTAGTAAACCGCAATTAACTTTCAGGGATGACGCGCAAATCGCAACTAGATCATGGCAAAAGGAGGTGATGACAATGCGATGGCCAGCTTGATGCTTTTCAAGCACCCGTATTACTGAGGAAAGCGCCTTCGCAGTCTTGATTTCGATATTCCATAAAATACCTGAGAAGTGCTCCAGCGCCTCGTCCAGGGTCGGCACCGCATGACCTAAAGC
>JALYOY010000344.1 GCA_030856655.1 Pseudomonadota bacterium
ATGCCCGTCTCACCGCAGGCCTGGACACCACTAGCGGGACCAAGTATCGTCACGCCATCGCGCTCTAGGGTAAAGAGGTTGCGCTGAGTAGCGGAGTTTTTCCACATTTGCCGATTCATGGCGGGGGCGATCAACAAGGGGCAGGCACGTGCGAGGCACAATGTTGAGAGCAAATCATCAGCAAAGCCATTGGCAAGTTTTGCGATAAAATCAGCGCTGGCGGGAGCAATAAGAATGGCGCCCGTATTGCGCGAAAGGTCAATATGAGCCATGCTGTTACTAATGCCAGTATCCCAGAGGTCGGTGAATACTGGCTTAGAGGTTAATGCCTGCAACGTTGCCGTACCAACGAAACGACAGGCTGACTCAGTCATTACCACTTGCACGTCGATGCCATCACATATCAGAAGGCGCGCCAGTTCTGCCGCCTTATACGCGGCCACTCCCCCGGTCATCCCTAGCAGCAGACGCTTTGCGTTGGGTGAGGACATGGCAGTCATAGTGAACATTGTACCGATTGGGCTGAGAAACAGGAGTTTAACCTAAAAAAGGCGCTTCACTCCAGGGCGATGGCGCTCTCTTCAGTTGGACCGCCTTTTTCCAGCAGCTGTCGGGCTCGACGAATCGAAGAAACACCGCACATTACATTATGGCAATTTCTGACTGGCCCGAATCTGAACGTCCTCGGGAAAAGCTTTTGAAGAATGGCGCAGCGAAACTTTCTGATGCCGAGCTTCTGGCGATATTCCTGCGTACTGGTATGGCAGGCAAAAGCGCGGTAGATCTAGCACGGGAGTTGCTTTTGCATTTCGAAGGCTTGACCGGCCTGTTTGCCGCGAATCAAGGCTCCTTTTGTCAAGTACGTGGGATGGGGCCGGCCAAATATACCCAACTACAGGCAGTGCTGGAAATGGCGCGGCGTGCCTTGGAAGAAAAACTGAAAACCGGCGATACCATGAGTTCGCCACAATCAGTACGCGACTATTTGCGCCTCAGTCTTGAGGGTAGGAAACACGAAATCTTTGTAGCTATTTTTCTCGACTCTCAGAATCGCTCTATCGCAATAGAGGAACTGTTCAATGGTACTCTCACCCAGACCAGCGTTTACCCGCGCGAAGTAGTGAAACGGGCGTTGCATCATAATGCGGCGGCCATTATTTTTGCGCACAACCACCCTTCCGGCGTAGCGGAGCCAAGTCATGCCGACGAAATTCTGACCCAATCCTTAAAGCAGGCACTCGCGCTGGTCGACGTGAAAGTTCTCGATCATTTTATTGTTGGCGGCGGAACCGCCATGTCATTTGCCGAACGAGGGCTGATTTGATTTGAGAAAATCCTGGAAATCGGGATATAATATCGGTTTTCCGAATTCTGGAGCGTATCATCATGGCACGAGTATGCGAAGTCACCGGCAAAAAACCTATGACCGGCCACCATGTTTCCCATGCCAACAATAAAACTAAACGGCGCTTCCTGCCTAATTTGCAGCATCGCCGGTTCTGGGTTGAGAGCGAGAATCGCTGGGTTAGCCTGCGCTTGTCCAACGTAGCGCTGCGTACAATAGACAAGAATGGTATTGATGCGACATTGGCCAAAATTCGTGCCCGCGGCGACAGCATCTAAACTCATGAAACCAATCTAAGGGGCATTGTTATGCGGGAAAAAATAAAGCTGGAATCTTCTGCTGGAACCGGTCATTTCTATACCACTACCAAGAATAAGCGCACCACTCCGGAGAAACTGGAGATACTGAAATTTGATCCGGTAGCGCGCAAGCATGTAAAATATAAAGAAATCAAACTTAAATAGCTACTTTGTGGTATGGAAGAAAGTGCTCCAACGCGCAACCTACATGGAAAGGTTCGCAGCCCCAACAAAAAACCCGCCATTGGCGGGTTTTAATATTACAACTACATCTGTTTATTCTTAATTCCTCAGGCGTAGCAACGTAGCCTGCGGGAGAAATTTTCCAGCACGTCAATGCCGCTTTCCTCGGCGCGGTGACACCAATCCTCCAATTGCTTGACCAATTCATCTTTGGATGTAGCGGAGCGTTGCCACACTGCCATAAGCTCTTCACGCATCGTATAGACTTTATCCAGGGCCGTGGTTTTGCTCAACACCAGATTCAACTTGACGCGCTCATCTTCTTGTAGGGTTTTGGAGTCCGCAAGTACCCAACGTTTAAGGGTGGAGCGATCTACGCCGAGATGCGTAGCCGCTTCTTTCAGATGGTCAATTTCCTTGGCGAGCGTGTGCTTGAGAGACTGAGCATATTTCGCCAGCACTTCATAGCGGTGAGAAATGACAGCTTGCAGCGTATCAAGGTCGCATTTTGTCTTGGCGGCATCGAGGCGCAGCTTGGGAGCGACTTTCTTCACCTGAGCCAGTCCCATCAATTCCAAAATGCATATGTACATCCAACCGATGTCGAACTCATACCATTTATTGGATAACCGTGCGGAAGTAGCATAAGCGTGATGATTATTATGCAATTCCTCTCCGCCGATGAGGATACCCCAAGGGACAATATTGCGGCTAGCATCCTCCGCCTGGAAATTGCGATAACCCCAGAAGTGCCCAACACCATTGATGATACCGGCAGCCATGATCGGTGCCCAAGCCATCTGTATTGCCCAGATCGTAAGCCCTATGGGACCGAAGAGAATGAGATTGATGATCAGCATCAGTGCAATGCCCTTGGCGCTATGCTTGGCGTAGACATTGCGCTCCAGCCAGTCGTCCGGTGTACCATGACCATATCTTTCCAGGGTCTCCAGATTCTTGGCTTCTTTCCGGTAGAGCTCTGACCCTTCTCTCAGCACTTTATTGATGCCGAGTATTTGCGGACTATGGGGATCGTCAGACGTCTCACACTTGGCGTGATGCTTGCGGTGTATCGCCGTCCATTCCTTGGTGACCATGCCGGTAGTGAGCCACAACCAGAGACGAAAAAAATGGCTAGGCAGCGGATGCAGCTCAAGAGAGCGGTGAGCCTGATGGCGGTGCAGATATATTGTAATACCGGCAATGGTTATATGGGTTAGCCCTAGAACGACTACAATATAACCCCACCAAGGCAAGTCAATAAGACCTAAAGTCATATTACCGTGATCCTTTTAGAAAAATTTCCGGAGAGATACGGCAATTTAAAGGGAAACGGCCGTTTAGTCAAGAAATTGTGCTTAAAAATAATGCTGCGCATTGCCCCGATTTCCTTTAAGTCCGGCGGGCTGCTAGGGTAGCCGGAATTGCTTAATTTCGCCCGATAACAATTATATATGTACTTAGTACAGCCTCTATTTTTTTCTGGCGTACATTGCAATTTCAGCCATATCTCTACCTCGACTCACTACAATAGAGGTCACTTATGCGGTTTGACAACAACATTCGTTTATCGTCATACAGTGCTCTTCTTTTTTTTCGCAGCCTAACATTGCTTGCGATCGTTCTCAGGATGATTATCAAGCTTAAGCTTTGTGATCAGGGAATGTATCCTATTGCAATAATCGATCAAAATCGATGCCATCGTGCTCGCTTTCAACGTCCTGCGCATCTGTCCCAGAGCATCTGTATGCCTGCGTTTGGCTAAAGCAGCACAACAATCGGCGGGAACAAAAATTTCCAAACCTCGCAGGTATCCATCATTGGCGGTAAACAAGACACAGGAGTCAGTGGTAAGACCGCAGAGAATCAATTTCTTAGCGCGCAAATTCTGAAGTAGAAGGTCCAGAGGAGTTTGAAAAAAACCGGAGTGTCTAGACTTGAGTACAAAATAATCGTCAGATTGAGGAGCGAGTTCGCGCGCGATCGGTGCTCCCCGCGCCCCCCATTTACACAGCACGTTACCAGGTGTTTGAAATCCGACTGCCATTGGCCAAAGTTATCGTTAACGTACAGGCAGGGGATCCCACGTTTTTTGGCCTCAAGCTTAAGCTGCAATATTCCGCGCTATAGGTAAGGCGTATTCAACGAGCCTTTGTCCTTCCTCAAATTCCAGATCATTAATTACATCGATCAAAAGGAGTGCAATGGGACAGTCGTGGAGTACGCACTTATGGTTCATCGATTAAAAATACCTCTTTCTTTACTTTAGGGGCTGTGCGGCAAAGCTCATAGGGAACCTCTGAATAAGTCCGTTGTTCGCTTCGGAGGCGCGAGTAAGGATTGTTCAGAGTTCCTTTGTTTATATCGGCTTTGCAACCTTCAGATAAAATACGATTACAAGCGCAATGAATGCGGGAATACCCAGCGCAATCCATAACCGAAAGTAACGCCAATACAAGTCAGGCAACTCGCTTTTCCTTACGCTGGCATCGGCCGCCAGACGCTGCAGTCGTATTTGCAACCATACTACCGGAAGCCAACAAGCTCCCGCGAGCAGATATAAACCGATCGACCAGGTTATCCAGCGACTTGTCAACGGAATATCTGCTAAATAAACGAGATAAAAGCCCGTAAGGGGCTGGATGACAATGGTCGTTGCGGTAAACATCCAGTCGGCGGCGATAACATTTTTGCCAACCGCGGCCACGATCGAAGGGTTTCTTGTCCGGGTAGCGCAATAAAGATAATAGGCTGTGCCTATGCCTGTACCGAAGAGTAAAGTTGAAGAAAGTATATGAAGCCATTTCGCGATAATGTATTCCATTATCGCTGCTCCAACTCGTATAGCACCCAGATGGCTGCAAGAATAGGAAGATTTTTTATTAATGGACCAAAGGGATGCAGCCAGAACTCTGGAAGAAAAAAAGTAATAGTAAGCGTATAGAGGCCGATAAGCGCTGCCTGTGCGATCCAGAGATATTTGCGATGCCGCAAGAACAGTGTGCCCAAACCAAAAGCAAAATCGAGTGCAGCAGCACCATAAAGGGCTATGGGAGCAAGGCTTCCGGTGATTCCTACGCGGGCAAGTAGAACATAGCTTTCCTCGACCGGATAGACCCCCATCGATACGACCCCAGCTACCAGCCACACTGCAGCGATTGCCCCGCGCAGCACAAGCTGTAGCCAGCTTAGAAGAGCTGACAGCTTTAATTCCTCCACAACCCAGCGGGATGCAAATGCGCTAACCGATCGAGGTTCGCGACCTAAAAGCTCACGTGTCGAATTTGCATCCGCCGTGTTCCCTCGCTGGAGCATTTGCCAGGTCTCCGTATCCATCAAGCCCCGCCCCAACCACTGGCTGACTTGCGCGGTAGCGTCAATGAATGGCAACGGTATGTGCAAAAATCTGGCAGGACCCAGCCCCATTAGGAGCCTCAGTTCTCTTAGATAACACTGCAAGGTCAGGGGCTTCGGACCGACCAGGGGAACACGGCAACCCAAATAACGATCGGCTCCGACTAATGCCACGATGGCATCGGTGAGATCATCAACATGGATCGGCTGTATCTGCTGATCGCCCCGGCCAGGCAGGGGAATAACCGGCAGGCTTGCAAGTAAATTAAACAGTCTGGCGCTTGCCCCGCCGGGCCCATACACGAGCGATGGTTGAACGACCACAGACCTGTTCCATGAGCTGAGCAAGGCATCGTCGGCAGCCTTTTTACTGAGATGATATCGACTGCGAGCGTTCTCATCCGCTCCCAAAGCAGATATCTGCACGACTTTGACCCCAGTCGCCGCACATGCCTCAAAAAGCGCGCGCGGAGCGCGATCATGAAGCGCTCCAAAGGTCTGTTGCCCCTGTTCCCGTAAAATGCCAACCGCATTGACTGCCACATCAATATCCTTAAGCCGTGCCTTCCATATGTCTATATCGAAGTCGCGAGTATAGTCAGCGGGTATATAAGTAAACCGACTCTCCAAATTTTCCCTTCCAGGGTTTTTTATGGCGCATACGATTCGATGTCCCGCATCCGCCAGTGCGGCAGCCAAGTGGCTACCGATAAATCCGGTTGCGCCTGTAATTAATATGGTCGACATAATGGCATAGCTTAATTTGAGGGATTGTGTCCGAAGGACGCTGGCTATTTTAGAGTCGGATAGTTATTATGACTAACAAGACGAACTATAGTTACAACCATGGCGCATCATAAAACCTGGAGTCAAGCGTTTCGTAACGGTCTCATTTCGGGCACGGTAGCGAGCATTGTTTCAACCGTTTCTCTGGCAATTCTGGGCAAGGCTGAATTAGATAAATCCGCCGCGCCGGTTAATGGCCCTAGTCAATGGATATGGGGAAGGCATGCGTCTTATGAAAATCGCTTCAGCCTTCAATATACCGTTGTAGGGTACGCGATACATCACGCAGCCTCCGTCTTTTGGGCGACCCTGCACGAGAAACTTCGCCAGCGCCTGAGCTCAGGCGGCAGCACAGCGAGCGCGATAGCGCCCGCAATCGGGACTACCGCTGCGGCTTACGTGGTCGACTTTTACGTTGCTCCAAAACGGCTAACGCCCGGGTTCGAACACCGCCTATCGAAACGTTCCTTGCTTATAGTTTATGGAACTTTCGCGCTTGGATTAGCCACGGTGGCTTTAATGGATCGTTATTGCACGACCAGCAGGCGGCTAAAAAATCGGAATATTGCCGCTTAATGGCCCATTTCCGCCTCATCGGAAAAACTCATCATATATAAACAGAAGGATACCGAATGTGCGTTATCGCACGGAACCTTGCTGTCCAGACTTCTAATATTTGAACGTACTAAATGCATGCTGTTTCATTGGCCTTCCGCCTACAGCCTACCTTCCGCCTGCAACTTGCTATTGCCGGGATACTTTCATAGTCGAATAGTTCTTCATCATAAGGTGCAATAAATGGACAGTCTTCCCAATGGATCAAGATCGGTCTGGATGACTACGGCTTTGCCCCAATTTCCCGCCATGCAGGAAAAGCTTGAAACTGAAATTTGTGTCATTGGAGGAGGCATCGCCGGACTCACCACGGCTTATTTGTTATCCCGGGAAGACAAGACTGTAGTTCTAATCGAAGCCGGAAAAATAGGTGAAGGAGAAACGGGGCGAACAACCGCTCATTTTTTTCCGCCCGATGACCGGTATTTTGAAATTGAAGAGGATTTTGGGACGGATAAGGCGCAACTGGTAGCAGAAAGCTTTCAACAAGCTACGGCGCTCGTTGAATCGATTGTCGGCAAAGAAAAGATTGACTGCGAATTTGAACGGTTGAACGGTTATCTGTTTTCATTAACCCTTGATGGCTATGCCAATCTGGATAAAGAATTCGATGCAGCTCGCAGAGCAGGCGTCGAGATACATAAGAGGGAGCGAGTGCCCGGCTTGAGCTTTAATACGGGACCCTGTCTGGAGTTTTCCAACCAAGCACAGTTTCATCCACTTAAATACCTGAATGGGCTTATCGAAGCCTTCCAGCGCAATGGAGGGAATATTTATACCGGGACACGCGCGCTAGATATCAGCCGCCATGACAAAATCCTAACAGTTAACACTGAAAGTGGAACAATCACGGCCCAGGCGATTGTCGTGGCCACAAATACGCCGTTTAACGACCGTGTGGTCATGCATACGAAACAAGCGGCTTATCGCACTTACGTTTTAGGAGTTCGCGTGCGTAAAGGGTCAGTGCCTCGTATCTTGTTGTGGGACAACGGCGATCCCTACTACTACGTCCGGCTGACTTCTGATGGGAAATCTGAACATGAAATTCTTGTGGTCGGCGGAGCAGACCACAAGGTAGGGCAGGACGAGCATCCTACGCATCGTTACGATGAACTCGAAAAATGGACGCGCCAACATTATCCGATGGCTGAATCAGTCGATTTTAAATGGTCCGGGCAGATCATGGAGCCAGCGGATGGCGTCGGGTACATGGGTCGGAATCCGATGGATGACAAAGATGTTTATGTTATTACAGGGGATTCCGGCAATGGCATGACCCACTGCACAGCGGGAGCAATACTGGTTACTGATTTAATTATGGGCAGGAATAATTCCTGGCTGGATCTTTATGATCCGGCCCGGAAAGCCATTCACGGCATGTCGGAATTTCTCAAGGAATTAGGCAACGTGGTGGTCCAATATGGCGATTGGGTGAAAGGTGGAGATGTAGACTCTTCTGAACAAATCTCGCCAGGCGAAGGCGCAATATTGCGTCAAGGGGGAAAGAGGATAGCAATCTACCGTGATGACGAGGGCAAGATACACTCTCTATCGGCTGCCTGTACGCATTTGGGATGTGTTGTATCGTGGAATGCCGCAGAAAAGTCATGGGATTGTCCCTGCCATGGATCGCGGTTCAGCGTTAATGGCCAGGTTCTGCATGGCCCGGCAGCAAAACCATTGGAACCGATCCAGTTGGACCAATAAGCGTATACCTCTAATTCTGGCGTTCTTAGTTTAGGTTTAGTTTTTTCAGGCACATATCAAAAGATGACGTCAGTAGCGGCCATTTATTATGCACATGCACACCCCAACTGAGGCTTATAAGCTGCCGCTCCCGGCCGCGAGCGATTTATGGCCGAAGTATGCGAGCATCCGCGAGCGGACCATGGCGTTGGTTGCGCCTCTGTCCATTGAGGATTGCTGCGTTCAGTCGATGCCGGATGCCAGCCCCATCAAGTGGCACTTGGGTCACACTGCCTGGTTCTTCGAAACTTTTGTACTCGAGCCTTATGAGGTGGCGTTTAAACCATTCCACGAGACGTTTCGGGCAATGTTCAGCTCTTACAATGCAAGCGGAGAAACACATCCCGACCCCAAACGGGGGTTATTCACGCGGCCCTCCTTATCCGTAATCCAGGATTATCGCCGTAATATAGATGAACGCATGCGCCAGCTTTTGCACGTTCCGGCGAGGGATGAAATGCTGCGTACGCTGACCGTCCTCGGCCTTAATCACGAACAACAGCACCAGGAGCTCATCCTGACCGATATCAAACATCTACTGTCGCAGAGTCCGCTGACGCCGTGTTATCAAATGCCGGCAACGCAGGTACCAATACCTCCTCTCCCGCTGGAGTGGCGCGACTTCGAAGGGGGTATTCAGGAGATAGGCTACGCTGGTGACGGGTTTTGTTACGACAACGAGTCACCGCGACATAAGGAATATCTGCAGCCGTATCAACTAGCTTCCCGTCTTGTCACTAATGATGATTATCTTGAATTCGTAGAAGCGGGGGGCTACAAAGATTCAGCATTATGGCTTTCGGAAGGATGGGATTGGCTCAAGACCAATCAGCACAGCCATCCGCTGTATTGGCTTCGCAAGGGCGTTGATTGGCAAGAGTTCACACTCAATGGCGCACTCCCGCTATCTCCTAATGCGCCAGTTGTCCATGTCTCATATTATGAAGCCGACGCCTACGCACGATGGTCTGGCGCCCGGTTGCCCACTGAAGCCGAGTGGGAAAATGCGGCTTCCCAGCAGCGAATTGCCGGAAATTTTGCCGAAAACGGACACTTTCATCCTGCCCTTTCTGATGCTGAGGGACTTGTTCAACTCTACGGTGATGCATGGGAGTGGACGCAGTCAAGTTATTCCGCATATCCGGGCTACAGTCCGGCAAAGGTGAATGCCGATGGGCCTATATCGGTTGTCTGGGACAAGGCCGTGGGTGAATACAACAGCAGGTCGATGGTGAACCAGTATGTGCTGCGCGGGGGCTCCTGTGCCACGCCTTTAGAACATATCCGTCCAAGTTTTCGCAATTTTTTCCCCGCCGGGACCCGGTGGCAGTTTTCTGGCATTCGCCTGGCGCGGGATCTCGACAGATCGGGTTAAAGATTGTGGATGACGCCACGCCATGCGCAGGAGTTGGAGCGATTCTCTTCGAACCTGCTGGGAAGCACATTAAATAAACTGGACGTTAGTATGCAAAGTGTCTCAGTCGGCTTTACGCATGATTGATTGGGCCCATCTTTTTGGTTTTTCAGTCAATCCGGCCGAGATATTTGTGCGAGGAACGGTCATCTATTGGTTCATATTCCTGCTGTTCAGATTTCTGCTTCGTCGCGACATTGGGGCTATTGCCATTGCAGACGTGATGCTGCTTGTCCTCATCGCCGACGCAGCCAGCAACGGGATGTCCGGAGGTTACGACTCAATCACGGATGGCTGTATTCTTGTTGCAACCATTGCGGGATGGAATTATTTTCTGGATTGGATGAGCTTTCATTTCCAGAGCGTTCGTCGCTTGGTTCAGCCACCTCCAGAGGCTCTTGTACGAAATGGCAAGATACAGCGCAAAACCATGCGGCGGGAATTGATCAGCACGGAAGAATTACAATCCAAGTTGCGTGAACAGGGTATCGAACATCTCAATGAAATAAAGATCGCTTATCTTGAAGAGGATGGTGAAATCAGTGTATTGCGGCACGACAGCAAAGAGCCGAAGCAGTCTCCTGACAACCACCAGAAAAAAGTCTTTTAGTCTTTTGGGCCGCCGCTAAGAGGAAAGGTAATAAGAGTTATGGGACGGAATTTACCGCATGGAGATGATAGCAAACGCGAAAAACGGGAAGGAGTTCATATGAGTGGACATTTGGATAGTCTGGCGCCCAGAACAGAGTCTGGCCTTGTCAATATCATTATCGATACGGCAAGAGGCAGCCGCAACAAGTTCAAGTATGACGAGAAAAACCAGTGCTTTCGCTTGAGCCGAATCCTACCGGCTGGCGCCTGCTTCCCTTACGATTTTGGCTCCATTCCAATGACGCTTGCAGAAGATGGTGATGCCCTCGACGTCCTCGTGATCAGCGACGCTTCAAGCTTTCCGGGATGTCTTATATCCGGCAAATTGATCGGCACAATATCCGGGGAACAGGCCGAGAAAAAAAAGACCATTCGCAATGATCGACTCCTCGCCGTGCCCGTAACCCCTGCAAACCCGGCCGTTTTTGCGCATATTGATAATTTGCCCGAGGCCTGGTTAACAGAAATAGAGCATTTCTTTGTTTCGTATAACCAGGCGCAGGGACGTGAATACAAACCCATCAAGCGCGGCGGCCCGCAAGAAGCGGAAGCAGCGTTGACTGCTGCCATGCGGCGATATGCGCGCCACCGGACGCAATGAAGCGCCCCGCGGGAGCGATCCGAAGTGGTACGCCGGCTAATCCGGCATGCAGGCTGTTGCAAACAGCAATTGGCGAAGCACTGGAGCAAGTAAACGCACCGCAGCCTATCTCTGACGAAGCTATTCACGACGCGCGGAAAGCTTTGAAGAAAGCACGAGCCGCGCTACGGTTGTTGCAAGATGGCATTCGCAAGGGAACTTACCAGACCGAAAATTCAGGACTCAGGGATGCGGGCCGTTTCCTGTCGCCATTCCGGGATGCCAAATCGTTGATCGATGCTTTCGATTCGCTGCATGACCGGTATCGAGATGAACTGCAAGACGCTGAGCTTGCCCCTCTTCATAAGATATTGCATGGAAATCTAACAAAGGCGCGACGCCACTTCTCACGCACGCCAACTGAATTGGAAAACTGTATCCAGTTACTCCAGAAATGCATTGCTCTGACAAAAAAGGAGGATTTTTCATCTATTAATTCTAAAACCATCAATACAGGACTGCAGCGCATCTACCAGAAGGGTCGCAAAGCGCGCATCGAAGCCGAGACGGCTCAAACCCCGGAAGCTCTCCATGAATGGCGAAAGCAGGTAAAGTATTTGCTTAATGCAGCCGATGCTTTTCAC